>CAZKMH010000327.1:0-4670 GCA_964553395.1 uncultured Rikenellaceae bacterium
GGATTGATCGGAATCTCGTCTTCCAGAGTAACCAGCTGGGTCCTGATGAATGAAAGGGGCTGGCGAACACTCACTGACTGGTTTTCGCTGCCAAAATTAGCGACCAACACGCCGCTCACCTTATTCAACAGAGAGGATATTTCCGTTGCTTTAGTTTCATCGATTACCTTCGCAGGTAACAGACTTATAGCAATCGGAGCACTGGTCCTGCTTTGATTCTCTCTCTGTGCAGAAACTACTACCTGGTTAAGCTCATTTTGAGATTGTTCCATCTGGACATTCAGAAACCCTGAGTTTACTTTAAGCTTCGTTGTCTTATAACCAACGAATGTAATTGTTATTGAGTCAATCATTTCTGCTGACTCAAGTATGAAATGACTGTTCCTGTCAGAAATTGCACCCTGACTCCTGTTGGAAGTTGTTATATAGGCACCAGGCAGTCCTTCATTTGTCCCTGCATCACTAATCGTTCCCTCGACTCTGTATTGACCGAAGGTCATTTGGATACCAAGAGAAAAAAGCAGAATAAGAAAAAGTATAGTTTTCATTTTTAGACTTTTTTTGTAGGATTGAAACTTATATTTGTTGCAGGATCCGGAATTGCCTTTTTGTGATTGCGTATCCTTCTGGTTAACAGAATGGCAGCCATTACAAAAAGTGGTGTTGCTGAAGCAAGACACCTGTAACAGTTTCCACAGGATCCGTTGCAATTATTGAATATTAATGCAGGAAGGGCTAATGAGGTTCCAAATAAACCGAACCTGATTTTATTAAATCCTTTTCTGATAAATATTCTTCCTTTTGATATGAAATTGCATCTTGCTGGCATTTTTCTATACATATTTTACATGGAATACATGAAAGCTGATTTATTTTCACTGAATTATCGGAATATTTTTCTATAGCCCACACAGGACAAGCTTTTATACATTGATTACAGGAATTACATTTTGACTGGTCTATCCTGATCCTTTTCAGGAATCTAATTTTGGAACCCAGCCAGTTAAACATTGCATCAATTGCTCCAATTGGACATAGGAAATTACAGTAAGCCCGGCCACCGGCAGCAAAAATTCCGAGTAATAGCAGGAGCAGTATGTCAGTGATCCCTCCAAATCCTGCTAACAGAACCCGGCTTGCAGGATTTGTAACAGAACCGAACAATGAGGATATTATGGAAAAGTTACAATAACTGCAGCATAAGCTTCCAACTCCCAGTACAGGAAGGAACAGGAAAGCTGCCAGATAGCTATATCTTACGGCAGGAGCCGGGATCCATTTATAATTGATTTTCATCGTATCAGGAACCGCTTTGCTGCCGATTTCGGTAATACCACCTATAGGACAAACATGGGAACACCAGAACCGCCCTGCAATAAATGAAACAATAAAGATTGTGACTATCAGGAACAGTCCCATGAACAGAGTCTTGCTCATCGCAGAGAATCCTTCGAAACTTAATAGCATTCTCATGCAAAATGGCGAACCGCATATACTCATAGAACCGAAAAATCTTGGTACAAAAGCCAAAGGAGGAAGGAAGGCCAGTACTGCGAGAATTATTATTAAGAATCTCTTTTTTTGATTTGATATTTTCATTTTGGGAATTTTTAGTTATTGAATCTCAAAAGAGAGCAAGTTTAGTTGCTTGATATTTTGCTCTTATTCATTTCACCGGTTAAATGTTCACATTGTTCCGTATATGGCCTCCTGGCCTTTTTCGAAATATTGAAATTGTCCAGCTCCATAAAAGATACCGGAACTGAAAGGACAAGATTATCAGACTTCAAGTCGTAAAATTTAAGCTCGTAATTTGACTCCTCTTTTATTCTTTGCCGAGGTTCTATGCTGACTGCCAGGGTGAACTTATCCAGGGGAGATATGTTTGTGATCGTATCGTTCCCGAAATCATGAAAATGATTCATCCCAAGATGTAATTTTGGTGGGTAGCTTGAATAAATTTTATGCTCAATTTTCGGGTCTCCTTCAAGGACTATCCTGAATCCGCCACGGTATGGAGGTATTACCGTTCCTGTTACAAGGATCACATATTTTTCCATATTTAATCCGAGCAGGACAGGATGTCTGGAAATTCCTCCATCCCTGGTCACCATGGTAACTGAATGTCCAAATCCCGGAGGCGTATACATTGCTGCAATAGTACAGATTGCTATTGTAGCAACTCCTGTTATAATAATTATTACTGATTTCTTTTTCATTTTGTGAATTGTTTATATAGTTCATAATTTTTCAGCAGGTCAAAATAATACCTTACCCAAAACAGATGCAGCTGTTCTTGTTACTGAGTTTTGGCTTAATACTCTTTCCCTGGCAATTATGCCAACGCCATGGTTGAGTGATAAATAATTAGATTTTAAATCCTGAATGGATTTTTACCTGAAAAGACTAAACCGATTTTTGTCTGGGAGGGTGAAAGATGTCTCCTATAAAACCTGAAAGGTGAATCTGTTTAAGATAGCATCCATAGCTAAAACTTCTAACTGGTAAATTATTCTTCATTTTACATTCGCCACCCCGGCACAAATAATTAACTTCGGGTATTACAATTTTTGAAGACGGAAGCTGATTAGTACCTGTGTCATTAGCTTTATTAAGTTCTTTCTTTAGCCAGCAATTCCCATTGCAATGATTTTGAGGGATATCCCTCTTTTCGCATAAGTTGGTGGCGATAAAGTTGTGATTGATACTGAATGAAACCACAATCCAGATCTTATTCATGGGTTGAGCTAAGATCAATGCAATAAATAATATGGAAAATATTTGTTTCAAGCGTATTAATCAAAAGACCTCAAAACTCAAAGTTATTTTACAGTTCTTAGAATATCATTAAGATTGGATTAAGACGGAATTAATTTTAAATTAATGCCTTAATTATAATCTAACCGGCCAAATGTGGTCAGTACCGCTGGCCTTCCCCACCGTAGCCGGCTCAAACAGAAGAGAGATGTATTGAATTTATTTAAACAGGAACGACTGGATTACAGTCCTGAAAAAGTAACAAGTTTTAACACTTTCCGTATAATAGAATAAACTTTTTAGAGTTAACAGAATATAAAAAATTTATACTGATTTAAACCCAATAACACGGATGAACCTGAGTCTGCCCTCCCCGATCATATTGTTATTATGCAATTTTTTCATAATCACTGGTACTTTACCCGAAAAAAGTAGTGAAACTCATTCTGAATTCACATCTTATGATAAAATTGACAGTTTCTGCACTACGTATTTCCAAACGCTCAGGAGTGAATCAACAAAGCCTGATTATGAGGTTTTTAAAAAAGCCCTGACCGGATTCTTCAATCTAAAAGCGGCAGACAACATTAAGAAGAATTTCCTTACGGTCATCGACTTTTCAATTTCATCGAAGCTCGACCGCATGTGGATTATTGATATGAATAAAATAGAAGTGATACATGCCTGTCTTGTTGCTCACGGACAGAACAGCGGAGAAGAATTTGCCAGCCATTTTTCCAACTCTCCGTCTTCAAACAAGAGCAGTCTCGGGTTTTATCTGACAGGAGGTACATATACCGGTAAGCACGGCCTCTCTCTATACCTTGACGGAGTTGAATCCGGGATAAATGATAATGCCAGGGAGCGGGCAATTGTAATGCATGGTGCGGATTATGTAAGCAGGGATTTCATTCGCATGTATGGGCGCCTGGGAAGAAGCTTCGGATGTCCTTCAATTCCTATGACTGACCACGAAAAAATAATTAATTTGCTGTCCGGCAGGTCCTGTATGTATATTCACCATCCGGATAACGGATACCAGACCAGTTCCGGCTTGCTGTCAGTTGAAACGGCGCTCCGCGGATTATCTACTTTCTTAAATGAATCCCCATCATTATTGAGTTTTAATTAGATCCAGCTATTATTCTGTCTCCCTGAATACAAAGTTCAACGCGACCGTAGAACCTTTCAGACTAAATTCGCACCTGTATATTCTGCAATCATTGCGGAGCCTGACATACATTTTAGCATGTGTTTTTAAGTTCTTGATAAAATTATGAAACTTATCTGCATCATCCTTGTCAGTCGCATAATCAATCCATTCATTAGTAGCAGTATCCCATCGTACACTTTCTTTTTTAAATTCAAGGAACCATATATCCTCCCTCTTGTTTGTAGATGCTCTGAAATTGTATCTCTTCTCTTCATCATCGAATTTAATCATCACCCATGGATTAGCACAACAGGCACAGGGTACTTTTGTGAAATAAATGTCAGTATCATTAATACTGTCGCCATATGCATCTATAATAAACAGCGGCCTGGTATAAGGCCACTCAGTGCCGGCTCCCTGAACACTTGATGCTTTATAATTTCCGGAAACTGTATCTGTGATAGCCCGATAAGTCCATACCTGACAATGGATCTGAACACTTAAAAATCCGATAATTAAAATGAATAAACTTTTCATTTCATGCCTGCGAGTTCATGTCATCTCATACCATATATAACAAAAAAGAGAAATTTTAGGCAAGTAATAATAGAAAAATGACGCCCTTGCGATACCATAAACAGGCGCGTCAACGCTACATCTGGGCATCAACGGAAAATAATAGAGACAGGAGTAATAAAACGATAAATGACTATCGGCTATCAATAATAATATTAATAAAAAAAGATTAAAAAGGTGTTAT
>CAZKMH010000328.1:0-4658 GCA_964553395.1 uncultured Rikenellaceae bacterium
GACCATTTTACTGTAAATGCATCGGATCAGTATAAAAATGTCTCTGCAACATTTGGCCACGAAAATCCTTATTATGATCGTGAACCAAGATTTTATGCTGATGTCTTATATGACAGTGCAGTGTGGCAACCACGTTTTGCCAATTCTGCAACCAGGGACCCTCTTGGTATTTTTGAAAGACGTACCCATCGGACTATGACGAGTGCTACAACTTTTACTGATGTTTTTGGCCTGGATACCCGTAAAGATGCCTATTTCCCGGCAGGTGGCTGTTATGGCGGTTATCTGATGAAAAAATTTATGGACAATACAGTTGTAGGCGATGTACAGTACAATCAGAATATCTGGATTTACTTTCGCTACGCAGAAGTATTGTTAAATTATGCTGAGGCATGTTTGATGCTGGGTGACATTCCGACTGCCACTACCTATATCAATATGATAAGGAACAGGGCTGCACTTCCGGATTTCACAGGTGATATTACTGAAGCTTTACGTCAGGAGAGAAATATAGAACTTTTTGGCGAAGAAATCAGATGGTATGATATAAGAAGGTGGAAAATTCTTGAAGCAACATTATCACCGCCTAATTATGGCATTGATATCATGGAAATCAAAAATCTGGACGGGACTTATACAACTACCTGGACACGCCTGGTATCACAACAGGCAAATGTACCCAGTGTAAGAATGTATTGGATTCCCATTGCAACTGACGAGTTGAAGAAAGCACCTCAGTTGATACAAAATCCAGGTTATGAAGCGAGATAAGATAAAAATCAAAATAATATACTGCCGAAGGGCAGTATATTATTTTATTTATGCAATAAATAATATTATGAAAACAAACTAAAAGAAATTTACCCATTATGAAGAAAATTAAAATTGTTACTATTCTTGCCGGTCTTGTTTTGTTAATTGCACAACCGCTCTCTGCTGCCAAACTAACTGCAGAAAAGGTCGGCTCAAAAATAAACATCTCAATTGACGGCAAGTTTTTTACCAGCTATATCTTCTCTCCGGATGAAAAATATCCCTTTTTCTTCCCTGTAAACGGTCCGCTTTCGGGAGGAACAGTTACTTCAATGCGTAATGATCCATACCCCCATCACTCCTCTCTTTATTTCGCATGCGATGCAGTAAATGGTGGTAATTATTGGCAGGAAGGATTGGAGCGAGGTCGCATCATTTCAGTGAATGCCGAGATTGTTAAAGAAGGTGGAGATTCAGTTATAATTACCGATGAGTGTATTTGGAGCCGGCCGGGAGCATTATCCCCGATTAAGGATACCCGTAAGATAATCATTACAGCGCCTTCAGAGACTATACGACAGATAGATTTCGAGATTACACTGGATGCACTTATTGATGTCACCTTCCGTAAAACCGGGCATTCCCTTTTTACTGCCAGAATGGCAACAGATCTGATTGTTCAAAACGGAGGTACTATTGTCAATGCTGAAGGATTGAAAAATGAGAAAGAAACTATGGGGAAAAAATCGGCATGGATGGATTATTATGGGAAACGTGGTAATGTCGTTGAAGGATTAGCCATTCTGCAGCATCCGTCAAATCCCTGGTATCCGGCAACCTGGTTTACACGCGATTATGGACATATCTCACCGGCTGTGATGAACTGGCCTGAAAACGGGGAATATATCTTTTTGAAACAGGGGGGGAAACTCGCATTTCGTTATCGCACATTGATTCATGGCGGCGATGCTGGTGAAGCTAAAATTGCAGAAATATTTGCAAAATATAGAAAAGAATAACAGAAGTCTTTTAATTTCTATTTAAGTTAATAATTGTATTTCCTGAGAAATTAAATTTGATAATAAACAGAAAATTCGGATATTGATTTGATTACAAATTTTTTGTGATGAGTAAATTTTTAAAGAACCCATTATTAAAAGAGGCTCTCTTACCAGTAGAAATTGTTTTTCATCCGTCTTGGTGGTTTAAAAACACTGGAATCACATTTGATGAGGACTTTTTCTATAATCCGTTAAAACGGGTTGAATCTGAAAGAAAGATGGAAACTGAGCTCTATAACAGATTCGGAATTTACGGAGTTGGAAAGGACAGGAATAAAGATTTGCCGGTAATTGGTGCAGTTCATAATGCAGCAGGGTATTTAATTTCCGAATTACTGGGTTGCAAAATAAATTATTTTGAGGATTCAGCCCCTCAGGTTTATCCTGCTAACCATGAGGAGTTAAAAATTTATACCAGCGACATCTTCAGGACGCCTGCTTTTAGAAAACTGGACCATTTATTAAATAAATTAAAGGAGAAATATGGGTATCTGTACGGTGATATAAACTGGGGAGGCATCCTTAATAGCGCACTCGATTTGCAAACAGAAAAAATTTTTACAGACTTCTTTGAAAAGCCTGAAGAAACCAGGGATTACCTTAAAAACATTTCAAAGGTTATAGAAAAATTCACGGCTTTTATTCAACATGAAACCGGGACAACTTCTGTTTCAGTAAACCGTCTCGTTTACCACTTTGATAAACCGGTTTTTCTGCATTCCGAGTGTTCTCATACGATGATCTCAGTGGAAGATTACGAAAACTTTCTGCTGCCGTTCGACATAGACTGGAGCGGGAAGTTTCGCCCTTTTGGAGTTCATTATTGCGGAGTTGATCCGCACCGTATGGCTGAAAGTTTTGCAAAGATCCCTCATCTTGATTTCCTGGATGTCGGATGGGGAGGTGATCTGAAAATCCTCAGGAAGCATCTTCCAGGCACTTTTCTCAATATCCGGTTAAGCCCTGTCGAAATCATAAATCAAACTAATGATGAAATAAGAGAAACAATTACCAGACTGGTTAACGAATCGGAAAATCCTTACCTGACTGGCGTTTGCTGCATAAATATGGACGATAAGGTCGGGGATGAAAAAGTATTGGAGATCTTCAGAACAGTAAAGGAGTTAAGGGAAAAATATCATTCTGATTAAAATTTGTCCTGACCTTACAGGTATTCAATAAGGCCTGGTGAGTTATAAGTATTATTATTTCAAGAACAGAATTTAAATAGATCAATATGACAAAAAGAAGAGATTTCATTAAAAAGAGTCTGTTGGGGAGTGCCGGAATAGCTATCGGTGGCACAGGATTCAGTTCAAAATCTTATGCTTCAATCATTGGTGCTAATAATGAAGTCCGTCTGGCAGTAGTGGGATTAGGTGTTCGCGGTACTGGCTCACATATTCCATCATTCGGCAGGCTTCCGGGTGTTAAGATTGTTGCTGTATGTGATCCGGACCGGGAACGGTTATCTGCAGCCGCACAGAAAGTTGCAACCAGCTTCAACAACAAGCCGGAAGAGGTGGTTGATGTTCGCAAGTTAATGGAACGTAAGGATTTTGACGCAATTTCAGTGGCTACTATGCAGTATTGGCATTCTTTACCGACAATATGGGCTTGTCAGACGGGCCGTCATGTTTATGTGGAAAAACCTTTGGCTCACTTTATATGGGAGAGCCGCCAGATGGTCAATGCTGCACGCAAGTATGATCGTATTGTACAGGTCGGTACACAAAACAGGTCGATCAAAGCTTATGATGAACTTGCGCAATGGCTCAAAGAGGGTCATCTGGGTAAGATTCTTTATGCTACCTGCTTCTGCAGTAAGCCAAGGCAGTCGATTGGTAAACGAACGGAGCCGCTGCCCATTCCCAAAACCCTCGACTACGATCTTTGGAGCGGGTATGCCAGCAACGGACCAATCTACAGGGACAGGATTCAGTATGACTGCAGTTTCACGTGGGACAAAGGCGATGGAGAATCGGTAAATCAGGGTGTTCACGAGGTGGATATTGCGCGTTGGATTCTGGGCTATACGGGACTTCCTCGCCGGACAATGAGTATAGGGGGACGTTTCCTGTTCAATGATGCCGGAGATGTTCCGAATACACAGATTATCTGCTATGACTATCCGGAAGCACCGATTCTGTACGTTGTCTACAACCTTCCAAAATCAAAAGAGTATCTGACACCGGAGAAATGGAACACTCAACCCGATTTCAGAGGTGAGAATGGTGTAGGCGTTTGTGTACAATGCGAGGGTGGATATACGATGCGGACTGAAGCTTTTGACCTGGAAGGAAATAAAATCCGTTCTTTTTCAGGCAGGGAAGATCACTTCGCTAACTTTATCGAAGCCCTGCGCAGCGGAAACCGCGAAGACCTGAATTCCGAGATAATCGAAGGTCACCGCTCAACTAATATATGCCACGTAGGGAATATTTCATACCGGATGGGAACAACAGCATCAGTATCGGATCAGAGAAGACAGGTAGCTGATGGCGATATTATAGCATGGCAGGAAATGTACAATACATATATAAAATACCTGAATGGTCTTGGAGTTGATCCAAACACCTCAACATTAGGCCCATGGCTGGAATGTGATTCTGAACGTGAATGCATCAGGAATAATCCAAAAGCTAATGAGATAGTCAGGGGATTCTACCGCAAAGGGTATGAGATACCGGAGATTGCATGGTAGATGTTAATATATGTAATTTATACGGGAAAGCTATGCTTTATTAATACACGTTTTATTTTATTAAATCAGAGAAAAATCATGAATCAAAAATCATTTAAACTGATCTTGTTATTATCCATATTCTTAATCTCTTGTGGTTC
>CAZKMH010000329.1:0-4641 GCA_964553395.1 uncultured Rikenellaceae bacterium
CTCTGGATCAAACTCGAATGGAAAGCCTTGCGAAAAGCAATTGATTCGGAAGGTCCCGAACAACAGGTTGCGATCAGGGATGCCCTTGTTTTCCGCGGATCCAACCATGAGCTCTACCTGAATTTCACCGGCGATGAGATAAGGTTTGAGACCTATGAGGGACTTACCACCTTTACATATCTTATGATAACTACAAATTCCCCGGAAGAGTACAAAACAAGGCTGCTTGAATACCTTGACAGGATCTATTCATTCCAGTCATATGCGAGATCATACGGAAATATACACGGGGCACTGTATGCAACCCTGATGCATCAGAAGGGATTCGATTTCACCACCATCGATTCTGAAAATGTCGATCTTGGCAAAATAGTGAAGGAGCTTTATGATATCGAGCTGCCGCTGGTTTGCCGTGATGTTGCAGGAAGCCTTGCCCTGAATTATGATATAGAAACAGTACAGGAGGAGGAGTCAAAAAGAGAGCAGGAGATTCGTGAGAGAATGGACCGGCTGGTAAGTACTTTCACCGAAAAACCTGTAGTTTACTTTGAACTGGAAAGCCCTTATTTCGATTTTGAACCGGAAGATATAAGACCGCTTGGGCAACATGGAACACTTTACAGCAAAATGCGGATATCCGATAACTGGGGCAAGCTTACAGTTGAGAAAGGCGGCTGCCTGGTTTCAAATAACTTCAAATACCTGCGTGTTACTGCCAGAGGATTTAATGTGAATAAGAACCGTATCGAAGGTGAAGGATGGCACCTGATACTGAATGGTGACTGGGAACTGGTGCAGGTTGATCAGAATTATTTTGTGAGCAAGTTGATGCCATGACAACCCCTTATTACCCCCGCCCATCAGCCAGTTGACTGATGGGCGGGGGTAATAAGCAGGGCTGGAAGTTACTTCTTCAACTCCTCCAATCTCTCTTCCAACGATTTTATTTTCAATTCGGTGTCACTTTTTTTCTTTCTTTCGAGTTCAAGGACATCTGCCGGGGCATTTTTGACAAACCGCTCATTATCAAGCTTTTTCATTACAGATGAAAGAAATCCTCTTAAATAGTCCAGATCCTCACGGATCTTTACAAGTTCCTTTTCAACATTCAGTCTGATTCCCAGCGGGATAAAATATTCGGTCGTTTTTACCATGAACGAAGCTGCTTCCTCCTGCCTGGAATCAACGAATTTGATTTCCGACAGATTTCCCAGTTTAATAAGTATCGGGAGAAATTCACTGTCAAAACTCTTTTTATCCGTACGGATACAGAGTTCAAGTTTTTCTTTTACCGGAAGATTCTTTTCCTTCCTGACAGATCTGATCGCGGTAATTGTTTCCTTTATGATTTCAAACCGGATGATCAGGTCCCTGTTATACTTTTTAGTTTCGGGGACCTTGCTGATCATTATGCTCTCTCCGTCTTTCCTTTCGGCCAGCATTTGCCATATCTCCTCGGTGATAAACGGCATGAACGGGTGAATTATCCTAAGGAGTTTGTCGAAAATGGAAAACGTTGCCTCATAAGTTTTCTTATCAATGGGCTTCTGATATTCGGGTTTGATTATTTCGAGGTACCATCCTGAAAACTCATCCCAGAACAGTTTGTATGCTGCCATCAGGGCTTCAGAGATCCTGAATTTCCGGAAGTCAGAATCAATCCCGGCAACTCCTTTTTTGAGTATTTCCTCCATCCATATTACTGCAGCTGCCGATGCTTCAGGCTGACTCACATTATCATCAACCCGCCAGCCTTTTACCAGGCGGAATGCATTCCATATCTTGTTTGCGAAGTTCCTTCCCTGCTCAGGGAGTGAGTCATCATACAGAAGATCGTTTCCGGCCGGAGAGCATAGAAGCATACCAACCCTCACCCCGTCGGCACCGTATTTCTCAATAAGTTCAAGGGGTTCGGGTGAGTTTCCAAGAGACTTCGACATTTTTCTTTTTTGCTGGTCACGAACCAGCCCGGTGAGATACACATTATTAAATGGTTTCTTCCCGCGGTATTCAAAGCCGGCAATTATCATCCTTGCGACCCAGAAAAAAAGTATCTCAGGCGCCGTTATGAGGTCATTCGTGGGATAGTAATATTTCAGATCGGGGTTATCAGGTTTATTGATACCGTCGAACGACGTTATGGGCCAGAGCCACGATGAGAACCAGGTGTCGAGTACATCCTCGTCCTGACGCAAGTCTGATTCCGGTAACTGGTCGTTCTTACTTTTTTCCCTTGCCAGGGCTAATGCCCGGGTTACATTTTCAGCAACAACGAACTCGTTGTTATTATAATACCATGCAGGTATCCTGTGACCCCACCACAACTGCCGGCTTATGCACCAGTCATGCACATTTTCCATCCAGTGGCGGTAGAGATTCTTAAACTTTGACGGGTGAAGACGAACATCTCCATTCATTACTGCATCCAGGGCAGGTTGTGAGATTTTGTCCATCTTAAGGAACCACTGCATCGAGAGCTTTGGTTCTATAATGGCATGTGTCCGTTCAGACCGGCCTATTTTATTATTATACGGAACAACCTTTACAAGGTTTCCTTTTTGTCTGAGTTCCTTTTCAGCCAGATCCTTGGCCGCAAATCTGTCGATCCCGACAAACATACCGGCACTGGCATTAATGGTACCATCATCATTGAAGATATCGATTGAGGGCAGGTTATGTTTTTGTCCAATGTTATAGTCATTGATATCGTGCGCCGGAGTTATCTTCAGGCAACCCGTGCCAAAATCCATATCGACATATTCATCAAAGATGAACGGTACTTCCCTGTTTGCCATCGGGACTATCACCTTTTTTCCCTTCAGATGTTTATACCTTTCGTCATCAGGATTAGCACATACTGCAGTATCCCCGAGTATTGTCTCGGGACGGGTGGTTGCAACGACTATATAATCATTCCAACCGACAATTTTATATCTGACGAAATAAAGTTTCGATTGCTCCTCTGTAAAATAAACCTCCTCATCTGACACGGCTGTCCCTGCCTGGGGATCCCAGTTCACCATTCTCACACCACGGTAAATGAACCCTTTGTTGAAAAGATCAACAAATACTTTTATAACGGACTCATACCTCTCCTTATCCATTGTAAAGAGAGTCCTGTCCCAGTCGCATGAAGCCCCGAGCTTTTTTAGCTGCTCAAGAATGATGCCTCCGTGCCTGTTGGTCCATTCCCATGCATATTCCAAAAAATTTTCCCTTGAAAGACTTTTTTTCTCGATTCCCTCGCTCTTTAGCTTGGCCACCACCTTTGCTTCAGTTGCAATGGATGCATGGTCGGTCCCCGGAACCCAGCATGCGTTCTTACCATGCATCCGGGCTCTCCGGATAAGTACATCCTGAATTGTATTATTCAGCATATGCCCCATATGAAGCACCCCTGTGACATTGGGCGGAGGTATAACTATTGTATATGGTTCCCTGTCATCAGGTACGCTTTTGAAAAAGCCATGCTTCATCC
The DNA here is from genome assembly GCA_964553395.1 of uncultured Rikenellaceae bacterium. GTDB lineage: Bacteria > Bacteroidota > Bacteroidia > Bacteroidales > VadinHA17 > LD21. The sequence continues at coordinate 3,479 of CAZKMH010000329.1, forward strand.
AGTAATCGTACCACTTGTTTTCTGCTTTTGAGGGTTCGTATCTTGAAGGTATTTCCATTAAGAACCGAAGATTTAGTATCCGATAATTGAGAGGCAAAATTAAGAAAATTAGTTATATTAGCGGACTCTGCATGGAATATGCCCATCTGCCATGGGGAACGCCATTACAGGATCATGATAAAGTATTATCAGGCAAAATGAGATTTTTATTTACTTCATTATATACGCTAATCTTACTGTTAATGATCTTCCTTTTAACAAACTGTACAAAGGAAGATACCGAAAAAATCAGAAAAGAAGAGCTCACTCTTAAGATGGTGAATGGAATAAATGCAGATTCTCTTGAGGCTTATGTTATCTGGCTCCAGAACATGGGAACGCGGTTTGCTCTCTCAGAAAATCGCAGAGAAGTGGCAATAGTGATAAAGAAAAGGTTTATTCAGATGGGTTACCCAAATGCCACCCTGGATTCATTCATGATAAATAAAACATACAGGGACGTAGTTTATGAGCAGTGGCAATATAATGTCATAGCATCAATTGGGGGAACTGAATATCCTGATTCCCTTTGCATCATCGGAGGGCATTATGACAATATTCTGAGTACAGGGGATCCTTTCACAATTGTTCCGGGTGCAAATGACAATGCAAGTGGTGTTGCAGCTGCAATGGAAATCGCAAGAGTCCTAAAGAGGTACAGCTTCCGCCCAAAGAATACTATCATGTTTATTGCTTTCGGTTCCGAAGAAATAGGTTTATGGGGTAGCAGGGATTTTGCTGTCAGCCCTTACGGATTCTCACAGAAAATCAGGTTTATGCTTAATAATGATATGATAGCTTATGAGCCGGATACTAATTTTGAAACATGGCGCGTAAATATCATTGACTATGATAACTCTCATGATCTGAGGACAGACGCTGAGGAAATATGTACAAAATTCACCATGCTTGATTTTTTCAACGATAATACGCACAATAAACAGAGTGACAGTTATCCTTTCTCCATTAATGGATATAAATCGCTCTTCTTCCACTCAGCTAAACCTGATCCGAATATCCATTCGCTCAATGATCTGGCAGAGAACTGCAATTTTGAATATTGCCGGGAAATTGTAAAGATCTCCTGTGCACTACTGGCAGATAAAAATTAATTTATCTGATGA
>CAZKMH010000330.1:0-4620 GCA_964553395.1 uncultured Rikenellaceae bacterium
TTTCATGGTTGGTATTTTAATAAATCCTGAAACGAAATAATCTTTTCGAATATATCATATTTTGGGCAATTATAACAGGTTAAATTGAAGTGTGTGAATTAATACAATTCGTGTAGATACCAGTATTTATCATTTTTGCTAAAAATTCCTACTTTTGCTTTAATTGATCTGAACCAACTGAAAAAATAATTTGTATTTTCCGGATACGACATTCAATTCCAGGTGATGCGCTACTTCCTTACATTATTTCTATTATCTGCGAGCTATTGCTTATCCGGCTCCGACACCGGCGGAACAATACGGGGAAAAGTAACTGACAGCAGCTCCCGAACTCCGCTTCCGGGAGTTTATGTTATTTACGGGAAGAATCTTGGGACTACAACTGATCAGGATGGCAATTACATAATATCTGACCTGTCAGGGAGAACGAGGATTACTTTCCAATTTATTGGATACGAGTCGGTTACCAGAGAAACTACAGTGAATGACGGTGACACTATCGAACTCGATGCACGACTCAGCATGAAAATCAATGAAATAGACCAGGTGGTGGTCAGCGCAAACAGGATCGAGCAGAGGGTTGCCGAACTTAGTGTTTCAATGGATATTATAAAAACTTCCTTTATTGAAGGCAACCACATCAGCGATGCACAGGAGCTTATAAACAAGAATCCGGGTATCGAGGTGATCGACGGACAGGCTTCCATCAGGGGCGGAAGCGGATACAGCTACGGCGCCGGCAGCAGAGTGCTGGCACTGGTCGATGGACTGCCATTTGTTTCTGCTGATGCCGGAAACATCAAATGGCAATTTCTGCCCCTCGAAAACCTGTCACAGATTGAAATAATCAAGGGAGCCTCATCGGTTCTTTACGGATCCTCGGCTCTTAACGGAATTATAAATTTCCGCACTGCTGATGCCACAAATACTCCTGTAACTCAGTTTTTTACTGAAGCCGGGATCTTCGGTAAGCCAAAGAATAAGGATTGGATCTGGTGGGACACTCCAAGGTTCTTTTCCAATACTTCAGTTTCGCACCTGCAGAAATTCGGGAAGACTGATATAGGTATCAGTGCCAACCTGACAACAGATGAGGGTTACAGAAGGTTAAACGGGGAGAACCTGGGAAGGATACATTTTAAGCTTAAGCGCTTCAGCAACAAGGTTGAAGGACTGAATTGGGGGCTGAATATCAGTTCGGGATTCACCCGAAAAAAAGATTTTCTGCTCTGGGAGGATGCCGATACCGGCGCATTGAAACAAAATGTGGAGACTGCCGCAGAATTTCATGGTGACTTTATCTCCCTCGATCCGTTCATTTCCCTGAGAAAATCTGACCGTCAGAGGCATGATCTGCGGATGCGGATTCAGTCAGACAGGAACAGACTGCCTGATAATGAACAGAATAACAGTGATGCTGTTTTTATGTATTCTGAATACCAGTTCTGGCACAGGTTTTCTGATTATCTGGATCTGACAGCCGGTGCAACAGAGAATTACAACAAGGTAAATTCGAATTTCTTTGGTGATCACCACGGCCTGAACATTGCAGGCTTTGGTCAGCTTGAAATGAGGCCATTTCCCCGCTTGAATGCTGTAGCAGGTTTCCGGATTGAATACTTTTCACTGGATGGTGATGACCACAAGGTTGTCCCAATCTTCAGAGCAGGATTGAACTGGCAGGGAGCTGATTACACTTTCCTGAGAGCATCTTTTGGCCAGGGCTACCGGTACCCCTCAATAGCAGAAAAATGGGCTTCAACAACACTCGGATCAATTCTGCTGATCCCGAATCCGGATATCCTCTCGGAATCAGGCTGGAATGCTGAACTTGGCGTGAAGCAGGGATTTATCCTGGGAAAAATAACGGGTCAGGCAGACCTCTCACTCTTCCTTATGCAGAACTCAAATCTTATCGCGTTCTATTTCAGAATTTATTCCCAGGGTATAGGCTTTATGGCAAATAACATTGAACAGGCAAGAGTTTACGGAACGGAGCTGGAATTTACACTCAACCGCCAGGTTGAAAATTTAAATATTACTGCCACCGGCGGATATTCTTATATTTTGCCACGTGATAACAGCGAAATTTACAAGGACACAATTGTTTATCTTAAATACAGGAGGCATCATTCAGGCAAGCTATACATTAATACGAATTGGAAGAGGTTTGACCTCGGATTGAATATTAATTTCAGATCAAAGATCCTCAAGATTGATGAAGTATTCCTCCACGAATCAACCAGGGAGCGGTTTCTGCCCGGCTTTTACGATTACTGGCAGGAACACAATAATGGATATTTAGCAGTTGATGTTATTCCCGGGTACAGGATCACCGACAGGTTCTCTTTGTCATTTGCTGTTAAAAATTTAACAAATGCCGAATACATGAGCCGCCCCGGAGATATTCAGCCTCACAGGAACTACAGCCTGAGGTTCTCGGGGAAGTTCTGACATAGTCATCCATGAATATACCCTCAACCTTGAAAAACCAATTATCATGAAAGACAAACACAAATTAAGAATCGGGCTTTTCGGGATCGGACTCGATGCTTACTGGCCACAGTTTAAGGGACTGAAAGAGCGGCTTGAAGGGTATGTTGAAGCAGTGAGCCGGAAACTCGGCAGTTTTAAGGCAGAGATAGTGAATCTCGGGCTGATCGACAATCCGGTAAGTGCCATGGAGGCCGGACACAGGTTCCGCCAGGCTGATGTTGATATCATCTTCCTTTACGTAACTACTTATGCCCTTTCGTCCACCGTGTTACCTGTTGTCCAGAGAGCAAAGGTGCCGGTAATAATCCTTAATCTTGCTCCGGAAATGGCGATTGATTATAAGACTTTTAACAAAATGAACGACCGGACAAAGATGACCGGCGAATGGCTTGCCAATGTCTCCGCATGCCCCGTTCCCGAGATAGCTAATGTGTTTCTGAGAGCAGGCATTCAGTTTCACCAGATAACAGGCGTGCTTCATGGCGATAAGGAAGTCTGGAAAGAAGTAAACGAATGGGTCGAAGCGGCAGATGTAGCCAATATAATGGCCCACAACAGGCTGGGATGCATGGGCCATTACTACGGAGGTATGCTTGATGTCTACACCGACCTTACCCTCCAGCTTGCCGCATTTGGCGGACATATCGAAATGCTTGAGGTTGATGAGCTTTCTGCCACCAGAAAAAAGATCACGGACAAAGAAGTTGAGGACCGGGTGAAACTTTTTTACAGGGAGTTTGATATTGACAAAGGTTGCTCTCCTGCCGACCTGAGGCAGGCAGCACGCACTTCAGTTGGCCTCGAAAAATTGGTTAAAAAGCATGACCTGGGATCGCTGGCTTACTTTTACAGCGGAACAGGTGTGCAGGAAAATGAGGATTCTATAAGCACGATAATTCTTGCCAATTCACTGCTGACATCACAGGGTATCCCTGTTTCAGGCGAATATGAGATCAAAAACGTGCAGGCAATGAAAATAATGGACAGCTTTGGCGCCGGTGGCTCTTTCACTGAATTCTATGCACTTGATTTCAACGATGATGTTGTGTTGATGGGACATGATGGTCCGGGACACCTGGCAATTGCTGAAGGAAAGACAAAGGTCAAGCCCCTGGAAGTGTATCATGGCAAGGTAGGAAAAGGCCTTTCGGTTGAGATGTCGGTAAAACACGGTGATATTACTCTGTTATCGGTTGTCCAGAAACCTGACGGGAAACTCCTCCTGCTTGTTGCTGAAGGGGAATCTGTTCCGGGTCCAATCCTTGAGATCGGCAATACCAACAGCCGTTACAGGTTTTCAATCGGGGTGAAAAATTTTGTCAATACATGGAACAGCTATGGACCGGCTCATCACTGTGCATCGGGAGTCGGACATATTGCATCAAAAATTAAGAAACTCGGCGATTTGCTGAATATGGTGGTGGTGAAAGTTTGCTGAGAAATAAATCGTTAATTTTATACTAAACAAAAACACTTTAATTAATCATAACCATGAAATCCCTGAAACCTTTCTTTTTAATCGTAACTGCCGGAATTGTTTTACTTGCAGGTTGTAAGAAAACTATGATCAATGAAGTGACTATCAATGATTTCACCTCATTGACATCAGAATTCAAGACTCCTTCCGCTGAGTACACGACCTCCCCGTTCTTCGTGTGGAATTACAAGATAACAAAGGAGGAGATCGATAAGTATATGAATGATTTCAAAAACTCCGGGAGCAGCCAGGTATTCGTTCATCCGCGGCCGGGACTTATCACTGAGTACATTTCGGAAGAGTGGTTCGACCTGTTTAAATATACTGTCAATAAGGGAAAGGAACTGGGAATGAAGGTCTGGATATATGATGAAAACTCCTACCCAGCGGATTTGCAGGAGGACATGTTCCCGATCAGATGCCTGAATCATATAACCAGGGACAGGGACTTGTGATGAAAGAATTTGAGACCCTGCCCGATACTGCCGATAAGTATTATATGTGCCTTAAGGAAGAGAACGGGATATTTATTGATGTGACATCATCACTTGCAAGTGAGAAAGGTAAGTCCGGTAAATACTTTCTATTTTCCAAAACATATAACGGCAAGAGGGACTGGTACGGAGGATTTACCTATGTCGACCTGC
>CAZKMH010000331.1:0-4618 GCA_964553395.1 uncultured Rikenellaceae bacterium
TGGTACCGGGAATGGATAACAGGCCTGAAATTGTACCAAGATCTGATTCTGTTATTATCGGTGAGTTTTTTGACACGCTTAATCTGTTCGACGGGGAAGTTCCAGGCAGCTGGCCCAGGTTCAGGGGAACTCACTTCGACAATATAAGCAGGGACACGGTCCCGCTGGCTTCCGGATGGGACTCCACGGGTCCGCCGGTAGAATGGAAGGCCACCCTTGGTGAGGGATATGCAGGCCCTGCAGTGTACAAAGGAAGAGTTTATATCCTCGATTACAACGAAAGGCGAAAAGCGGATGTCCTGAGGTGCTTCTCGCTTAAATCGGGTACAGAGCTGTGGCGGAGGTGGTATTATGTCGATCTGAAGCGGAATCATGGCTATTCACGTACAATCCCTGCTGTTACGGACAAGTATCTTGTTTCAATTGGCCCGCGTTCGCACGTAATGTGCCTGGATCCGGTGACCGGTGATCTGTTATGGAGTATCGATCTTGAAAAGACCTACGGGATCGAAGGCACGGAAAAGGGAAAAATTACACCTGATTTTTATTCCGGCCAGTGCCCGCTTATTGATAATGATGTGGCAATTATTGCTCCGGGAGGCAAGGCATTGATGATAGGTGTCGATTGTGCTACCGGCAGTATTTTATGGGAAACACCCAATCGCGACAGCTTGAGGATGTCGCATTGTTCAATAATGCCAATGGTCATTTATGGCAAGAAGATGTATGTCTACAATGCGATAGGCGGAGTTTGCGGCATATCTGCCGAGGGTGACGATACCGGCCAATTACTCTGGCTGACCAGGGATTGGAACCCGTCTGTGGTGGCAGCCTCTCCCCTTCTCATCGGGAACAGTGAAATTGCAGTATTCGGCAGTTACGGAGCCGGCGGGGCGAAGCTTAAAATCAACTATGACGGTTCAGGTTTTTCCGTAACAGTTGTTGAAATGCACAAAGCCACAGAGGGCATGGCCAGCGATCAACAGACGCCTATCCTGAACGGCAATAATATCTGGACCGTTATGCCCGAAAATGCCGGTCCTCTAAAGAAACAGCTCGTATGCTACAACAATTCTGATCTGAAAAAACCCGTTTGGACAAGCGGAAAGGAGAACCGGTTCGGGCGAGGCCTCGGACCTTATATCTTAAGGGGCGATCAGTTGTTCCTGCTTGATGATGATGCTAATCTTTATATCTTCAGGCTTGAAAACTCAGCCGCTTCCCTTATCTCGAAACACACAATCATGGATGGAATTGAAGCATGGGGCCCGATGGCCCTGGCCGATAATTACCTCATTCTGAGGGATGCAAGAAACCTCGTATGCCTTTATATTGGTAAAAGAACTGAATCATGAATAAGAAAATAGCTGCTCTTTTTTCAGTTGTGATAATACTGACCTTCATAGGTTACATAATCTATGATTCAGTTAGATCGCAGCCTGACTCCAGTCCGGTCAAAGTGGTTTCTACCGATCCTGCCGTTGAAGATAAATGGATGGTATCGGATGAAGTGCTCATAGATGATGGTGATCTGACTTCAATTGCTGCTGGTCTTGATGGAAAGATCTACCTCGGCGGCGATTCATTTATTATCTGTCTCAATCAGGATCTGTCAAGGGACTGGGACCTGAAAACCAGCTTTAAAATTACGGCGTTGTCAGTCTCGGGTGATACTCTCTATGCCGCATCCACTGAAACGATAAACCTTGTCAGAACTGACGGGACCCTGTTGGATGAGTGGGGACCGTTTGAGGTAAACAGCATTATCACGTCCGTCTCAGCTGACAAAAATTATGTAGCGTTTGCAGATGCTGGAACAAAAAGGGTCTTTTTGCTCGGGAAAACCGGAGAGGTCCGATCAATGATGGGACAGTCGGATGAGAAGTTTATTATTCCGAGCCCCTATTTCGATGTGGCTCTTTCGGGAGACAACAGGATCTTTATTGCAAACACCGGAATGCGAAGGGTCGAAACCTGGAGCACCGATGGCAAGCTTCTTGAATATTTCGGGGAACCAGGATCAGCTCCGGGAGCTTTTTGCGGGTGCTGCAATCCGGCTCACTTTGCAGTTCTGCCCGAAGGCTTTATTACGGCAGAGAAGGGAATAAACAGGTTAAAGATCGTAGCCAGGAACGGTAAATTCAGTGAATTTGTATCCTCAGTGAACGGTTTCACAGCTTCCATTCCCCTTGATATTGCAGCTATTGACGGGGCAACGGTTTACGCGGCTAATCCGGCGGATTCGAGGTTGTATGTATTTAAACGTAAGTGACTCCTTTCCCGGCCTTCCCCCTGGGAAGGTGGAAGTAAATAAAAAAATTGGTAACGATATAAAAGCAAAATGACAAGAAATGATTTTTTAAGGAAAGTTGTGAGAACAGCACTTCTGCTGATCCTGGGGCTGGTGTCATTTGCACTTGGCGGCAGGATAGTTTCAGCAAACGAATGCTCTGGCTGCGGCCTCAGGGGAAAATGCACCGGGGCAAATGATTGTGAGATTTTCAAGCGGAAAGTTGAGGAATCTGAGGGTAAAATAAACAGCAGGTAATGAAAGAGGGGAAAAATAAATACCAATCGCGGAGGGAGTTTGTGAGGAGAGCCGGGAAAGTCCTGGTCATTGCTCCCCTTGTAGCATTGCCGTTTGCACTGGGAAAGAAAACGAATGCTTCCGGTTACGTCTGGCAGATCGATCCCATGAAGTGCACGCAGTGCGGCCAGTGCAAGACTAACTGTGTTCTGACACCATCTGCATCAAAATGCGTACATGCATATGTGATGTGCGGTTATTGTGACCTGTGCGGCGGATATCTTCGGCAGGGTGCCAAGACGATAAGCACCGGAGCTGAAAATCAGCTTTGTCCAACTGGTGCAATTACACGCAGCTTTGTTGAAGAGCCATACTTTCAGTATACGATTGATGAGGATCTGTGCGACGGTTGTGCAAAGTGTGTCCTGGGCTGCGTGAATTTCGGGAATGGTTCATTGTACATGCAGATAAAGCAGGATCTCTGTGTTGACTGCAATGACTGTTCGATCGCAAGAACCTGTCCGTCGCAGGCGATATCGAGGGTGCCGGCGGCACAGCAATACATACCAAAAGATAAAAGCAGGGGATGAGCAAGAAAGTACCATATATTCTTTTATTGATATTATTGATCTGGCATGCTGCGGTTTTTGCACAGGACAGGTTTCCAAGGCCGGAATTTGAAACGGGATATGTTTACCCTGTCGATCAGATGCCCCGGCAGAGATCTGTCGCCTGGGAATATATTGATGTGGCAGTTCTTATTATGGCACTTTCGGTTACGACATGGCTTGCGTTGAAAAAGCGCTCAAGGCAGGGACTGGTGTGGATGTCGGTGTTTTCACTAGCCTATTTCGGATTTTACCGCGAAGGATGCATTTGTGCCGTTGGTTCAGTTCAGAATGTTTCGCTTGCCCTTTTCAACAATAGTTACACAATACCCTTAACAGCTCTTCTATTCTTTCTTATCCCGCTGATATTCGCACTTTTCGCCGGGAGGGTCTTTTGTGCAGGTGTTTGTCCGCTGGGTGCAATTCAGGAACTTACCGGGATCAGGCCCGTTAAACTGCCAAAGACAGTGGAATCGATAATGGCTGCTGTCCCTTTTATCTACCTGGGACTTGCTGTTTTATTTGCAGCGATGGAAAGTCAGTTTATCATTTGCAGATACGATCCGTTCGTCGGAATATTCAGGCTTGATGCACCTTATACAATGATTATCTTTGGGGCCCTGCTCCTTCTTGCCGGGGTTTTTGTTAACAGGCCTTATTGCAGATATCTCTGCCCCTACGGAGTCCTGCTCAATCTGTTTTCCAGGTTCTCCAGCCGGCATCTGACAATCACACCCGCCGAATGTATTAACTGCAGACTTTGTGAGGATGTTTGCCCTTACGATGCAATTCTTCCGTCAAATGATTCAGGCGGAAAGGAAGAGCCTGCAAAACCAAGGAAAAGGTTTTATGTCTACCTGTTGCTTGTGCCTGTTTTTGCGGCTGCCGGCGGCATAATACTCAACAACCTGGCTCCGGCATTGGCCACGATGCATAATGATGTTCGCCTGGCCAGGGAGATCAGGCTCGAGAAGGAGACAGGGGTTGAAGCAGTTTCAAAAGCCGCTGTGGCATTTAAGGAAGCCGGCAAGACTGAAGAGGAATTGTTCGCTAATGAGCTTACAATAGTTTCAAGGTTTAAAAAGGCTTCACCATGGGCTGGCGTATTTCTCGGACTTTCACTTGGTTTGGCCATGGTTTCGCTTACAACCACAAGAAGGAGAACGGGTTATGTACCTCACCAGGGCAAGTGCTACAGCTGCGGCCGATGCTTCAAATATTGCCCGGTGCAACCTGAAAAAACTGTATGAAGATGAAATTTACAGAAAAAGAGTTAAAAATAATCAGGGGAATAAGCCTGATCGCCGGTATTTTCACACTGATCGTCGGATTTACAATGATCTTCAGTTTTATACAGCTTAAAACAATCAATCCCCTTGATAATCCGGCACTTCTTTCAGTCAAAGAACAGTATGATAAGGATCCCGGGGCGGGTAATATTGCGGAACAGGTGCGTGCCATGGACCTTATGGCAAGGAAAGCT
>CAZKMH010000332.1:0-4613 GCA_964553395.1 uncultured Rikenellaceae bacterium
GACAGTGCCCAACTGGTGGTTTTCCCAGAATATTACCTGGGAAGAATTTCCATTCCGGGCAAAGAGACGGAAGACCTCTCAGTGGCTGTTGCACGTAACCACATCTACGTGATCATCGGTAGCTGGGAAGTTTTTGCCGATGGAAGATTTGCCAATGCTGCCCTCCTGTTCGGACGGGACGGGAAGATCATTGGCAAATATTACAAAACCCATGCAGCTGTCGACAAATACGAAGGTAATCCGGCTTATAGCAGTCCTCCTGGTGGACACGACGAAGACTGGTTCCTGCAGAACGACCCTGAATGGATCATGAAAAAGGGACAGGAATTCCCCGTATTCGACCTGGACTTCGCCAGGATCGGGATCCTGACCTGTTATGACGGATGGTTCCCCGAGCCATTCCGTATCCTTTCCCTGAAGGGTGCCGAGATTCTGGTTTGGATAAATGGTCGCTTCGGAGCTGTTGAGGATTACATTGTTTTTACAGCGATGCATCAAAACACTGTTTCCATGATTTGTACCAACCAGGCTTACGGCAAAGGAACAATGATCGCAGAATATCCAGGGATCATCAAGGCTTATTGTTCGGGAGCCAGGGAAGATTACATCACAGCAAACCTGAACCTGAAAAACCTCCGTTATGCCCGTAAATACAGCAGGAACGCACAACAGAGAAGGCCGGATATATACCAGGAGATTTTGATGGAAGTGCCCGGAAAATGACTCTGCGAATGATGATTATTAAGATATGAAGGCATGGGCCGGGAAAGAATTGCCTCCTGATTGGTTTTATAAGGACCTGGTTAAAGCCTTTCCCTTACTTGATATTTTAAGTTTACAGCGATAATATCGGGTAACAAATTGGCTTTAAATCTTATTAAACCTTGCGAAACATAAAAATAGTCATTGGCCGGAATAATCACCCGGGCTTGACGATCCGACAATTGTTGAGCTTCATGATTATACAATGATTTAAATATTAAGTAAATAAGGAAAATAATATTAACCGGGATTTTGGGATTCGGTTTTTACAACACTTTATGTTCGATAGCTTATGCTACTTATTAAAAGAGCTGATCTTACACGTATTCTAAAGCTAAAGGTGGGCCTATGGCAACTAAATTGTTGGAATATTCGTCCCCAATTCCCCGAAATAGTCTAACTTGAGGAATCGCTCCGGGAGTTGTCCATTTGCATTTATTAATAAGGATTATTGTGAGATGTGGCTATTCTGCTAATGTGACTGACCAGGCAGTGCATAGGAAGAATGTAAATAACCAGAATTATTACTATTTAAATATTTTAAAAATTTTCAGAATTATTAACCTAAACTAACTGTCATGGAAATAGGAAAAGGCTTCACAACAATTTTGTCGATTTTTATCATTTTTATTTTTTTTCAATTATCATGTAAAACGACTCAACAGTCCGCAGTTTCATGCCCGGAGTTTTCAAAAAAAAAGGGAAATTACATAAGCCATCATAAAAGATCAAGGACTAAGGTTATATCTGCTCAAAGGATGGATAAAAGGATTAAAAATATAAATCGATCCGGGAATAATCAAAGTAATGAAATAAGTAATGCACATTTGATATCTGGAGCTACGAGTCCACTAAATAACTTATCTGTTATCAAGAGAGTTGACTATCAAAATGGATTAATAGCCTCTACTGAAAATATTATTTATCCAGGCATAAATAATGTTGCCTCGAATTATTCATTAATGAAACCATATTTTTATGATGGATCAAAAGATGCAAAACCTTCACAACAAACTAAGTGTGACACCATACTTCTAAAATCTGGTGGTATTCTTATAGGTAAAGTAGAAGAAATTGGACAAAGTGAAATCAAATATCGAAAATGCAATAATCTAACCGGGCCACTTATTTCCATTATGAAATATGATGTCTCTGGTATCTTGTATTCAAACGGAACGCGTGATCTTTTTGGCCCTTCAGATACACCGATTCCAAATCAGGTCAATTTTCCAACGTACACCAATAATACAACTCTAAAAACAGAGGGATTAGGATTAGCTGGTTTTATTTCAGGTTTTGTTGGTTTATTTATTGCCTCAATCCCTCTTGGCATCATTGCCGTAATATTTGGGCTTATAAGCCTTTCAAAAATTAGGAGAAACCCTCAAAGACTTAGAGGTAAAGGTTTTGCAATTACTGCTATTGTTTTAGGTATAGTTGATGTTGTAGTAATGATTATTCTATTAGCCTCCGTTTAATAAACTCTTTACTTAAAAAATATAAATTATTTGTGCTAATAAAAACAAGTAAACAAACTTGTCCTACTTACTTAATTGCCGGGCTGTTAGGTGTAACAATCCCCAGACAATCATAACAAACCCTAATCGAATTAATTATGAAAACATCATTCATCCTTTCAATTCTGTTGACTGTCACTTTTGCAAGTTTCTGTCAGGAAAAAATAATTGAGGCTAATTTATCACTCACATTACCAAATGAGAGTTGGGTACTTTTAAAAAAGCAAGATGTGAATAATCTTACGGTTTACTTTTATAAACGTGAATCGATTCCTGATAGTCTGGGCCGTACGGTAATTCCAACCATCAGTGTGGTCATAGAAGGAGTAAGTAAGGATGTTGATGTCATAACTTATTCAATGATGAAAAGGAGCAAAATGCAATTCAATGTAGATAAAGTTTTTACTAATCAGGAGGGAAGTTTAGATCTAAAGACTGCAATTGGATACAAAGGAACCTATACAGACAAATTTGGTGAACATCTTTTATATATCGTTCATGCCGTCAATAATGAAAAAGGCATACAAATAATAATGGATGCTTTGTCTTTAATTTCCAGCAAGATTGAACCTGAATTTAAAGTAGCATTAAAATCTCTGAAATTTGATTAAACGGTAGCACCTGACACGGACAATGTCATTTGTTTGTCACATTTTTTGCAAATTGTTCCTGCTTCTAAGAAAGATCCTGCTGACCGGTAAACCCGGATACCCGCCCCTACCAGCCATTTGAAGGAATCTATTAATCTGTTGATAACCAAAACTTAAACATTATATGGCTCTCTTGAATCGGATTTAATTTGATTAATTTTCTCCGGTAAAAAAGGTTATTAGACAGACTCCCGTTAGCTGCTATTCAATTCACCTTTCAGACAAGGATTATTTTCATAATATATTTTTATAGTTTGTATAAAAATAAATCTATACTTCTGGAAATACATATGATAAATAACATTTTATAAAATTCTATTCATAAAATAGTCGCAGCGTAAGGACAAATGTCTTACCTTTACGGACAGATTTCCTAATAATTAAGATAATGAGTAAAAACGTGATAGCAAAACCTGGACATTCAAAACAAGTAACAGAGAAGCATAGGATTACAAAGAATGTAGTTGCGAGGAGGGGTTATGCAAAAAATGAATTTGCAAAGCAACTAAATGCTAAACAACTTTCTACTACACAACTAATAGCTGAACACTCCATTTCAAGACGGAGTGTATCAAAAAGTGAGGTCAGAAAAGATGAGAAGTTATTGATAGAACAGTTAGATAAAGCTCTACAAATTTTTATTAAGAATACTGATTTCGAAGATCTTTATTCTTCACAGATGACCAAAATTAGCTTTACAAATTTATTATCAAACAAACTTCTTCTTGTAATGGTAATCAGGAAAGGAATTCCATATTCAATTTTTACTCTTATACAAAATATTACACCGTTTTCATTAAATGATTGGGCAAATTATTTGGATATATCAGGTAAATCATTAACAAGATATCGGCAGCAAGATAAACCATTTAAGCCCAGCCTTACAGAGAAAATAATTGAGTTAGCAGAAGTAACAAATTTAGGGATTGAAGTATTTGGGAACAACGAAAAATTTAGGGTCTGGTTGAAAACACCAAATTATGCCCTTGGAAACCTCAAACCATTTGATCTATTACGAGACTCCTATGGAAAAGAAATGATCATTAGCGAGTTAACTAGAATTGAGCACGGAATTTTAGCATAATGGAAGTTTTTAGATTATCTAAAAGCAAATGGTCAAAAATCCTTTCTGGTAAAGGAGCGGCTTTAAAAGGAGGACGATGGAATTCAGCAGGGACAGAAATAATTTATACTGGATCTAATAGGTCTCTTGCAATGGCTGAGGTAGCTGTCCATTTTACTTTAGCTACATTACCCAGCGATTATATGATGGTTACAATTTTTATACCTGATGATGTTTCTATAAAAGTTGTTCAAGAAAACGATCTACCTATAGATTGGAACTCGTTCCCATATGGTTCTGCAACACAAAGTTTTGGAGATGATTTCGTTAATGAAAATAAGTACTGCTTGTTAAAGATTCCATCTGCTGTTACAAAAGGTGACTTTAATATACTCATTAATCCATCACATCCTGAATTTAAAAAGATAAAGATAATCCTTGAGGAACCATTTCCATTTGACCATAGAATTTTCAAATAAACAGCAGCTAATACGGACAATAAAGGTAAGATACTTGTCACGCCCCATTCCAGCGGGCCATTTTAGCCAATGTTGGTAACCACTATGTAAACTTAATGATATCTGGTGTGTTAATTATTTGAAATTTTAACTCCATCCAAAA
>CAZKMH010000333.1:0-4602 GCA_964553395.1 uncultured Rikenellaceae bacterium
CATAAGGGCGTAGTCGAATCCGCGTATCGATAAACCATGCTGATTAAACACATTTCCGTCAAAACCAGGATAGTGCATACTTAAAATATTGTAACCCTTCTCTTCAGCCGGAACAGAGCCGGGATAACTGAAGATAATGGGACGAGTGGTATCCTCATTTTTTACCAGTGTAAAGGACTTCTGAAAATTGGAACCATAAATGCTTTCGTTGCCCAGAGACCACATTATAACTGAAGGGTGATTTCGCGAAGTATTCAACATCTCCTGCAATTGATTAAGGTAGCGGTTTTCGTAGCCGGGATTATTTTGTGAAGCTGATTCGGTTCTGGGGAAGAGGGCAGGATCGCTATGAGTGCCGACAAAACAAACCGCTGATTCTGCTTCCACGTAAATACCGTATTCATCGCAATACTTTAAAAAACGTTCAGAAGGAGGGTAGTGTGATGTCCGGAAAAAGTTGATGTTTGCTTCTTTGGCTAAAAGTGCATCGGCCTTATCATATTGATCGGTTGCAATGCGACCGAGTGTCGGGTGAATATCATGGCGGCAGGCACCACGAAATTTCACCGGTTGGCCGTTTATCAACAGCATATTTTTCCGGATTTCTACCTCACGGAAGCCAACTTTCTCTGTGAATGAATAAATCTTTTTGTTTCCGACAGTTAGCTCTGCCTTCAGCGAATACAGATTTGGATGTTCCGCGTCCCACTTCAGCGGCTTTGATACCAGATTTGAAACTGACTTCTGATTCTCTCCCTGTGACAGATCTACCTTATTATTACTTAATTGTATGATATTCCCCTGCGGATCGGTAAGCGTAAAAAGAACCACAGCATTTTGTTTTTGAAAACTTCTGAACGAAAATTTAAGTGTAGCGTCATTATACTCATTATCCAGATCGGATTCTATTACAAAGTCATTGATATGATTTTGCGGTAAAGCATACAGGGTTACATCTCTCAATATGCCACCAATCTGATGTTTGGCGTATCCCGAACCAAATGAAATCTCATCTTTCATATCTGTAACTTCGAGAGTTACTACAATCGGTTTTCCGGGAGGAGCCCATTCAGTGATATCATTTTCCCAACGTGTAAATCCACCATGATGCTCACCAACAAAGTTGTCATTGATCCACAGCCGGCTATAACTATAAACTCCATCGAAACGTAATACAATCATTTGTCCCCTGAAATCCGGCGGAATCATGACCAGTTTCTTATAAATAAATGGTTTATCGTATTCAATATCAAAGCCTTGCATTGCAAGCTCGCCCGGTACTCTGATATCATCCCATGAAGTAAACATTTTATCTGTGCGGCTATTATTCTCCGGCCTTGTGTTTATTTTCCAGGTACCGTTCAAATTCACTACCGGTTTTCCTATGGAAGGGATGTTCATTTCCAGACTCTGCGAAAAAGCCGGGATGGTTCCAAAAAGTAATAGAATTGTTGGTAGTTTCATGATTTACTATCGCTCATTCCTAATAAATGGTTCATTATCAACAAATCAAGCTCTTCGTAGTTTCTGGTTCCGATCAGAGAATCCATCTTTTTCTCATCGATATTTCTTGATACTTCCAGCAGTTTCAAGAAGATTGTTCTGCTGTTGCTCAGATGCATTGTTGAAACATCCTGTTTTTGAGTTCTCATGGCTTTCACATCAAGGCCGACCCATTCTCCGTTATTCCCGTAACCATGCTTGTCGAGGATCCTTACCTGATTAAACGCTCTGCGTAAATCTACAGAACCAAATGATTTGTCCTGGTCGAATTTCAATCCGTTCTGATCATTAAGATGAACAGTCCAGAGCTTGCCAAAGGACAATGCAAATCCCATTTCATCAGAAGGATCCAGACCGGCAAGAATTGCATGAGCACTTTCAATGTTTACACCTACCCGTTGTGGATCAGTGCACAACAACGATAACGCAATTGCATGTCCTGTGGTGGGGATATATGCATGATCCATCGGCTCATTTGGTTTGGGCTCTATACAAACCCGGACCTTTGGATCATACTCAAGCATCAGGTTAATTGCATTCACCAGCCTGTCTATTGCTACTTTACTATCCTTTGCCTCGCGGATATAGGTTCCCTCACGGGCAAGCCAGAGAACCAGCAGATCGGTCCCGATCGAGTTTGCGATATCTATTGCACGCTTACTGCGTTCGGTTGCATATTTTCTGCATTCAGCGTCATTGGAAGTATAACCGCCATCTATTGTCCTCTCATCTTCCCACAGTCTTGGTGCTACAAATTCAGCGGCAAGTCCATGATCGTCCAGTACTTTCTTAAGATCTTTTGCCTTGTTAATGATCTGTTGGGGAGTCAGATCATTCATATCAGGGACGGCATCGTCATCATGAAACTGAACACCATCGAAACCGAGTTTTTTATACAAAGTCAGCTTTTCGCTGAATTTGACGGATCTGCGTACTGCAGGCCCAAACGGATCTGCACCTTCATGGATGTTCCATGGTCCGAAAGTAAATCTGAATTTTCCAGTCATATATTGATTCTTTAAGTTGTTTTGCAGGTAAACAGTATCTTTAATCCGCCTTCGCGTAAAGCTTCGGCGGACGCGAAGGCTAGGTTGAATTCCTCGGTGCTTGCACCGTTTTTTGAGTCCAGGGCATTCTCTGGGGTTCATACCATTTGATTCGAATTTCCATCTTTATTGACAAATTTCAAAGAGCTGGCTTAATGCAAGATGATTGATTTCTGATAATCACAAAGTGGGTCTGCATACGGCTTTTATAAAAACTTGGTTAAATTTGAATCAGGCAACAATATAAAAAAAATAGTAAAGGTTTCCTTAAAAGAAAGTATATGTATAGTAAAACTTTAATACGGATTGTGGTTTTGTCAATACTTTACATACCATTTACCGGAGTTGAAATATATTCCCAGATCCCGGCAAAGGAGCAGGCAGGAGGGAAAATACGAATAGCTTCATGCCAGTTTCCTGTATCTTCAGGCATTAAAGAAAATTTTAACTGGATTAAGAAACAGATTATTGAAGCAAAATTAAAAAAGGCAGATATTGTTCATTTCCCGGAATGTGCTTTATCGGGATATCCGGGGACCGATATGCCTTCTCTTGAAAATTTTACCTGGGATGAATTATTCAGAGCGACTGATTCCCTTATGACATTAGCGAAAGAACTTAAAATTTGGGTGATCGTTGGATCTGTACACCGGTTAACCGGTAGTAATAAGCCACACAATAGCTTATATATAATTAATGCTGATGGTAATATAGAAGACAGATATGATAAGCGATTTTGCACCGGAGGTGATTTGAAATATTTTACACCGGGCGATCATTTTGTAAAATTCACTATTAATGGCGTAAATTGCGGGTTATTAATATGTTATGACATAAGGTTTCCCGAACTCTACAGGGAGTACAGGAAATTGAATGTGGATGTAATTTTTCAGTCGTTTCACAATGCCCGACAGAAACCAGGTAGCATTCACCCGGTAATCATGCATATTACAGCTCAGGCAATGGCAGCCTCAAATTATTTTTATATGTCGTTGACAAATTCGTCAGTAGCTGAAAGCTGGCCATGTTATTTTATAACACCCGATGGACTTGTGCAGAACAAATTAGCTGAAAATGTCCCGGGAGTACTGATTTCCGATGTGGATATTTCTGCAAAGTACTATGATGCAAGCAAACCTTACAGATCAGATGCTATAAATGGGAAGCTTAATAGCGGGGAAAGTGTGAATGATCCCAGATCTGCTGACAGAAAGAGCCTGTATTAATCCCATCAATAATCATAACACCTTATTTACTTTCTTAGGAATTGTAATGAATTTTGTAAGCACGGCACTTATCAGATAAAGTCCGGCAAGTATCCAGACGACTCCTTCATTTCCTGCGATCCCGATAAATAAACCTACAATAGCCGGACCAACAAAAACTGATAATCCTGCCCCGAGATTTAGAATTGCTATGGCAGAACCCTTATCACTTTTAACAAGTGAAGGCACCAATGCAGAAAGGGGTACGTAACCTGAGAGGGTTGCTCCCCACAAAACTCCTGATAATAATACAAACCAGAAGCTGTCCGATATCTGTGGTGAATAGTAAAAAAGAAGAGTCGTTATCATGCAGCCAATACAACCGAACCAGATTATTGTATTGCGCCAGCCAAGCTTATCACCAACAAAACCAAAAAAAAGATTGAATACAATGTTAGCTGTAAAAATTGTTCCCCATATTTTCAGCCACTCCGATGTGGAGAAACCATATTGAGCAAGATAAAGAGGAAGAAAAACCGGAAATGCAAACTGGGCAGTAGTATTTATGATCCTCACTATTCCACCCAGCATTACCTTTGGTTCCTTTTTTACGATTGTCAATCCATTCAATAGCTCCTGCCATTTTTTACCTGATTTTCCATTATTATGAGAAGGGAATGTTGCCCGGTTAATAACAATAGCAAATAATCCTCCTATAGCCACCCATAAAAGGGAACTCCATAATGTGTTTATATTGCCCAGGTTCTTTATTGCCCATATAGAATAGTACGTGGCCAGGACATTCAGGCCACCGGTAAAAGCATTTCCATCTCCGGCGAACGAACCTT
>CAZKMH010000334.1:0-4599 GCA_964553395.1 uncultured Rikenellaceae bacterium
TCTGCAATCAACAAACTGTTATCAACAGGAGCCGGAGGTTATAAGTTGCTTGGTATAGGCATAGGGGCGCCGAATGCGAATTATCACAAGGGTACTATTGAGCTTGCACCAAATCTTGCATGGAAAGGGATCGTCCCGCTTGCCGATCTTATCAGGAAGAAAATTGATGTGCAGGTGATTGTTACAAATGATGCAAATGCTGCTGCTATGGGTGAGATGATCTTCGGGGGAGCAAAAAAGATGAAGGATTTTATTGTCCTGACCCTTGGCACCGGTCTCGGAAGCGGTATTGTAATCAACGGGCAGATGGTTTATGGCCATACCGGATTTGCAGGAGAACTTGGACACACCACGGTTGTTCCGGGCGGCAGAGCATGCGGCTGTGGACGGAAAGGTTGTTTTGAGACCTATGCTTCAGCATCGGGACTTGTACGTACTGTTCTTCTACTGTTGAGTGAAATGAGGGAAGAGAGTATTCTCAGGGATATACCTCCCTCAGAGCTTACTTCCAGGAAGGTCGCGGAAGCTGCTGCAAAAAAGGACCCGGTTGCACTTAAAGCTATGGATTTTACCGCTGAGAAGCTTGCCTTCGGAATATATAATGCTATAGGATTTTCAAGTCCCGAGGCTGTCTTTCTTTTCGGAGGACTTGCAAATGCCGGGGAAATTTTATTTGAACCTGTAAGAAAATATGTTGAAGCAAATGTCCAGCCTATTTTCAGGGGAACGGTCAAAATACTCCCTTCAGGTGTTCCTGAAAGTAACGCCGCCGTTTTGGGTGCTGCAGCTCTGGTATGGAACGAACAGTCCCAAGAGGAAATACAATAAACATCATTTGAGGGTAATTAATTTTATTGTATTTTGGATTCGTTAAGTTCCGGCATCTTACAGACTAACAAACATTTAAAATAATCAGGAAATGCTGAAAGGAAATGCAATTATCGGGCAATCAGGCGGACCGACTTCAGTGATCAACTCAAGTCTGGCCGGGGTTATTGAAGCGGCAGTGTTATCACCTGATATTATGGAGATTTACGGGATGCAGTACGGAATTGAAGGATTCATGCAGGAATGGTTGTATGATCTTGGCAGACAGCCGTCGCACACCATAAAAGGATTAAGAAGTACCCCTTCATCAGCTCTTGGTTCATCGAGGCATAAGGTAAAGGAAGATGATCTTCCCCGTATACTGGAAGTGATTAAAAAATATAATATCCGGTATTTCTTCCTGATCGGGGGAAATGATACAATGGATACCATAAACAGGGTGGAAGCCTATTGCCGGGCCGGAAAATATGAGCTGACAGGTATTGGAATACCCAAGACTGTCGATAATGATCTTTTTGGAACTGATCATACACCCGGATTCCCTTCAGCTGCCCGATCCAACATACTGAATGTAATGCAGGCAGGAGTGCTGGCAAGGGATATGCAGAAGGTTGACAAATTCGTGATATACCAGACTATCGGCAGGGATGCCGGCTGGCTGGCTGCCGCTACGGCAATGGCAAGAAGATCAGAAGATGATGCACCGCATTTGATATACACTCCTGAGTTCCATTTTGACCGGGTAAAGTTTTTATCGGATGTTGAGAACTGCATAAAAAAATACGGTTGGGTTTCCATTGTATGCGGTGAAGGATTGAAGTACTTTGACGGAACAGCGGTGAGCTCGTCGGTTGCAAAAGATAAATTCAATAACATAGAATTCGGTGCAATGGGTGGTGCCAGCGTGGCCACAAGCCTTCACAAAATAATCACCGATAAGTTCGGATACCGCGGTGAATTTCAGATCACTGAATCATTGATAATGAGTGATATTGTAAGAGCTTCGGAAATTGACCTCGAAGAAGCATACCTTTGCGGTACCGAAGCAGTAAAGCTTGCAGAAAAAGGTGAATCAGGCAATATGGTAAGCATCGAAAGGATTTCGGATAAACCGTATAAGATAAAATTCGGAAAAGTGCCACTGAAGGATGTTGCTGTTACCGCACGACCAATGCCCATGGAATTCTTTAACAGCGAAGGAAATAATGTATCACCTGCATTTATCAGCTATATAAAGCCTCTGATAGGTGTACTTCCTGATTTTATACGCCTTGAAAAAGTAATGGTAAAACAAAAATAAATTATACTATGACAAAACAATTCAACAAAGTAGCGCTCTCGTTCAACGCTCATCCGGATGATGCCGAAGCCTGGAACGCAGGAGTCCTTAAGCTTCTGAAAGACAAAGGCTATAAAATTGTGATCGCAACCATGACAGGCGGTGACCTGGGAGGTTGCGGAATGGGGATGGAGGAGACGGCCAGGGTGCGGTATGAAGAAGCAAAAAAAGCCGCAGCAGTCCTTGATGCTGAATATTATACCCTTGGGGGCGTAGACGGATTTCTGTTCGACACTAAAGAAATGAGGCTGAAAACAATATCACTCATCAGGAAAGTAAAAGCAGGGATTATCTTCACACACCTTTCTTCCGATTATCATACTGATCACAGAACTACCGCCAATATTGTGGAGAGTGCTGCAATGGTCTCTTCGCTCGACCCGGTCCCTGTTGATGAAAAACCGCTCGAAGTAACACCGCTGCTTTATCATACATCTCCGTTTACCTTATCTGATCCGCTTGGATCACAGATAGTTGCACCACATTTTTTTGTTAATATAACATCCGTTATTGAAACGAAGAAACAGATGCTTTCCTGCCATATTTCCCAGATCGATCTGATGAAGCATATGCATAAAATTGATGATTTCTTCGGTTTTGTTCTGGAAGGTAACCGTAATTACGGAAAGATGGCCGGAGTGGAATATGCTGAAGTATACTGGCAACATCTTGGCGGTGGTTTCCAGAAAGATCAGCAAATCCAGAATGACCTTTCGGAATTTCTGGTAAAAAAAGTATAACTTTGATTTCCAAAAACTTAAATCCATGAATACAAAAGAGGAAAAATATAGCCGCTATGCCCTTGTAAGGGAAATGCTGGAAACACCGGGTATCATCAGGTCGTTCGATCCCGAAGTCTCGGAACGGTTTGTCAAAACGATCAGATCGAAAAAAGGATTATTCCTGACAGGTGAGGGAAGCAGCAGGATCTTTCCTGCGAAAAGAGCAATTTATTCAATGCTCAAAAATGAATTTAAGGTACCCGTAATAACCGAAGGGTGCACACAGGCCATGGAATACAACCTGAAGGACCTGGTTGTTTTCGCCGCTTCAAATTCAGGACAGACAAAAGAAGTAATCCGGATGGTACTTGACCTGAAGAAAAAGAACCATGATGCAATATTCGGACTTACAGCAAACCAGAATACCAAGCTTCAGGAATTTGCGAACGACACTCATGTTCTTACATGCGGAAAGGAAAATGCAGTGGCAGCAACCAAGTCGGTTATCGAGCAGGGACTTTTTTATGATTCACTGATGAGAAATCTTGAAGGGAGAAAAATGAATGGTCTGAACAAACTTGCCGAACAGACTGAACAGGTCCTTACAGCAAAAATAGACAGTGAGATTTCGGGGATATTAAAAAATGCCAGTCTCATATACTTTGCCGGCCGCGATAATGGAGTTGCAGGTGAATTGGCCCTTAAGACCAATGAAATAACAAGGAAGAAATCAGATTTTCTTGAAGGGACCTTTGCGCTCCACGGGATAGAAGAGGTTATGGATAAGAATGAAGTTCTCATATGGATGGATCCGTTTGAAACTGATCAGGATAAATTCTTTGAATGTCTGGTTAAAGGTGCCGGAATAAAAGTTATTGCAGTATCGAAGACGAAAACTATTTTCCCTACGATCATTATTCCTGACTGCGGGGAGTATTCTGAATATGTTCAGCTCGCAGCAGGATGGAACCTCCTTGTTGAAACCGGAATTTCTCTGGGGATCAATCTTGATAAGCCGCAGAGAGCAAGGAAAGTAGGTAATGAATACGTTCCGGAATAATACCTGAAAATCCTGATTTTCTGGTTTTTTTCAGTTTGTTCATTTATATTTATACATCTATTAATCTTATTCCTGGTCGAATGGTAAAAAAAGAGGTTGCAATAGGCATTGATATCGGTGGTACAAACACTGTATTCGGCTTTGTCGACAGGCAGGGAAAAATTCTGGCGGAGGACACGCTTAAAACCACCTATTATGATGAGATTGAAGTCTTTGTTGGTGCATTGATTGAGAAGATCCGGGTAGCAGCCCAGAAAATAGGCAACGGCTTTGAGTTGAAGGGTTTCGGAATCGGCGCTCCCATGGGGAATATTAATAAAGGTACTATTGAACATGCCGCAGGTTTACCCTGGAAAGGAATTGTACCTCTCGCTGATGAGTTCCACAGGCATACGGAACTTCCTGTAATTGTGACCAATGATGCAAATGCTGCAGCTGTCGGGGAAATGATTTACGGCGGAGCCAGGGGGATGAAGAATTTTGTTGTAATAACCCTGGGAACAGGTCTTGGGAGCGGATTTGTGGTTGATGGAAAACTGGTCTACGGGCATGACGGATTTGCAGGGGAAATAGGCCATACGGCTATCCGCCCGGGTCCTTCAAACCGTGATTGCGGATGCGGGAGGAAAGGCTGCCTTGAAACATATGTT
>CAZKMH010000335.1:0-4597 GCA_964553395.1 uncultured Rikenellaceae bacterium
GCATAACTGGCTGATAAAGGGTCCGGTATCCTCTATGGAACCAGCCACAAGTATTGACAGTATAATCCGCTGCGAAGGGCTTTTCGCCCTCAAAATGGTTAGTATGAACCCTAACTGTCATGGGAGGGCCGCTCAAATGGTCGGAATAACCGGAGGGCAGACTTACCTGTTCACTGCAAGATTCAGGGTTGAGGATGTCAGGTCAATAGATAAAAGTGTCCTCATCAGAATAAAGTGGCTCAGGGGTAGTGATCAGCTTGGTTACAATTACATATACCATATTGTGGAAGAAAACAACGGCTGGTTTCTTGCATCTGATAAAATCAGGGCTATAAATGAGGCGACCACTGCAGAAATATCACTGGAATTCCGTTGGAGTACCGGTACAGTATGGTGGGACGACATTTCTCTGGGAAATTGCCCTGATGTTCCACCAAGAAACATTAAAATTGGAACCGTGTATTTTCGCCCGCCGGGACCAACTGTATCTGATAATGTAAGCCTGATGGGCAAGTTGCTGGATCAGGCCGGTGAATCAGGCTGCCAGATTGTTTGCCTTCCTGAAGGATGGCCAACATGCAATACCGGATTGGGAATGACGAAGGTTGAGGCCAATACCCTTGAGGGGAGTGCATCGGTTATGATGGCTTCAAAAGCAAAGCAATACGGAATGTATATAGTTTCCGGCCTGTACAACTGGAGTGGCGACACACTTTATAATATTGCTGTCCTCTATGGCAGGAATGGAAAGATACAGGCAGTTTATAAAAAAGTTCAGCTTCCGGATTCGGAATCAGAGCAGGGTGCCGTACCTGGAGATTCACTTCCTGTTTTTATAACGGATTTTGGTAAGATTGGTATTCTCATCTGTTGGGACAGCGCCTTCCCTGAAGTATCAAGGATTCTTGCCCTGAAAGGAGCGGAGATACTTTTTTGCCCGATATGGGGTGATGTGAGAGGTGCGGAATCCTGGAAAATAACCGCACAGAGCCGTGCTATTGATAATGGGGTGTATTTCGTTACCTCTATCTTTGACGGGCACAGTGTAATTGTTAATCCGGCAGGCGACATACTTCAGGAAAGCGGAACTCAGGGCACGCTGCTTACTGCCGATATTGACCTTAATTTCAATCCCCCCTGGGACTGGATTGGAAATGCCGGCCGGGGAATCTGGAGAGGTGTGTGGCGGAAGGACCGCAGGTCAGATATCTTTGGGACAATTGGGGATTACCAGACTTCATCCTCATCCTCAACCCGATAATCCGCGGGCAGAAGCTTTTGACTTATTTGACAGTCGGCTTAAACAGGGGTCAGGAAAACTAAGAAAGTCCGGCATCCTGAAGATGCATTTTCAAAGTTGAAAGATCCTTCTTAACAGCTGAAATAAAGTCCTTACGTTCAATTGTTAATTTTGACGATCCATTTTCAGCTCCTCCGAGAGGGTATTCAAAATGAAGGGATATTGGGATCTCAAGTTTATACTCTTTCAGAAGCCTGAAAAATCTCCTGAAATCCACCATTCCTTCACCTAAAGGAACTGACTCTGATCTTATTTCCCCATCCCGTTCAATCCATTTAAAATCCTTTATGTCTATTGATCTGACATAAGGACTTATTAGTTTAAATCCAACAGGCCAGGTATTTGCACCCTCCACAGTTGCATGGTAAATATCGTATTGTGAACCCAGCCAGGGTGAATTAATCTCTTTAAGCACTTTAGCTATATCCCAGATAGCCCCACCAAAATAAATTCCTTTTGAGGCTACTCCGGAGTGGTTCTGGTATTCTCCTGATATTGAGTATTTTTCATTCAGGAGAGCCAGTTTTGTAAGTTTTAACTGCATAGAACTGATATTTTCCTCAACTGATCGGGTGTCATCATAATTACCCCATCCCAATCTGTAATGCCTGATGCCAAGGGAAGATGCAGTTTTCAGAATCCTCACGGTAACGGGATCATCGGCGTTATCTATTGCCGTCGTTAACATGTATATCTTTTTCCCTTCGCTGGCTAATGCTTCAACGGCTTTTGGCAGATCTTCCTCCACCCGGTCAGGCAATACATGTCCGCCTGGTCTGACGGTCAGATCTGTACCGTCGAATCCAATCTCATGCAGTACGTTAGCCATCTCCTTGTAACCAAGCCACTGCAGGTGCTTGGAGAAAATACTGATCTTAAAAGCTTCCGGATCATTTTTGGGTGCAGTTGATCGCGGCGTTTTATCCGGTACGGCTGATAGCGGACCTGCAAATATCCGGCTTTGCGCACCTGTTGCTGCAATACCGGCAGCAATGATTAATTTTGCAGTAAAATTCCTTCTTGAGGTTAACATTTCGAATGTATTTTAATTTTTTACATGTTCACGTCAAACATCTCTTCATAATGTTTACTCGGCATGAAAATCCCGCCGCTTTTTTCATAATAATCATCATTGAGCTCAAAGACCCCTTTTTTCGTTTGCGTCCAATTTGAATCCTTGCAGGGATTATAGCCTTTCATGATGTCCCAGTTTCTGTAATTCTGGTGGCCATTTGTTTCAAGCAAACCGATCCCTATATCCGGGAAGGGGGATAGGCGGGCTGCTATATTCTTATTCCACTCAACAAGAACAGGATTAACCGTAAGGTCAGCACAAAAACACGGAATATTGTTTTCATGGGCAACCCTGGCAATTTTCATGGTCATACTAAGGGTTTTTGCGATGGCCTTAAGAGCAATTGCCTTATATCCCATCTCTATACGCTTAAGGGCATCTTTCTCGGTATGAGCACTTTCATCAGCTGCAATACGAACAGGGATATCCTTAATGTCTATTTCCAGGTTTTCATCAAAAGGTTCCTCAATAATTGCTATCTGATCAAAAGCTCCTATCTTTTTTGCATGATCAAGAAATCGCAATAGAGTCTCTTTACTTTCATACCGTCCGTTTGCATCAAAATAATACGGAAGCTTACCGCTTTTTGAATAATTAGTTGTAGTACCTCCTATTACCCTGTGAATTTCGGTAAGACGGGTGATATCTTTTTCAAGCATTTCAGACTGGGTACCAGGCTGACCGATCTTAATTTTCATGAAGAAGTATCCCTGGTCAACTGCTGATTTTATTTCGCTAACGGGGATAGAATAAGCTATCAGCGGGATGCTCGCTATCCTTTCATGGTGATGCGACAAGGCAGGTTTATAGGGTTCAGGCACCAGATCGTCGAAATCGGTAATGTTATTTTCAGCGGCATATAAAAGCCAAAGAGCATTGTCAATCCCCACAAGTGAATTTAGTGCAAATGTTGGACGCAGGTCAATCCTGGAGCAGATTTTTTTGCCGTATTCGTACACAACCGGCCAGATTTCATCGAGAAGCGATACAGGATCACTAAAGCTGCGATTCTTTAAAAGTCCGAGTCCATATTCGGTCATTGCATACATCAGGCTGTTACCTCCACTTTCGGAATGGGAAGCGAAGAGTTGTGCATCTGACCAGAGGATGCTCTGGGAACATATTCCGATTTTATGAATGCCTGATTCGCTTTTGATTAATGCTGCTGTCTGCCAGATCTCTTTCATATACCCGCCTTTAAATCCAAAAGGACGAATCAAAGGTTCCCTTTCAAAATCAGAATCCACCTCTGTTATCCTGATCTGTTTACGCGGAATGGGTTTCCTGCTCTTGTTAGTAATTGGTAAATGACCAAGCAAGCTGCCACCCGTAACAACAGCTGAAGTCCTGATGAAATCTCTTCTGTTTATAACCATTGGGTTATCTGTTTATGACAATTTATAGGGGTTCCGGTATTCATAATGAAGGAGTTTGTTGGCTTCATTGTTGTTAGTTATCTGTTCTTTCCCGGCGTCCCATAATAATCTTGTCTTTGTTGCAAGTGCTATGTTTGCCAGGTGGGCAAAACTGGTTGAGCGATGTCCTTCCTCAAGGGAACAGAGAGGTGTTTGTCTCGTTTTGATACAATCCAGAAAATTCCTTATAAGTGTGAAGGTACTGTCTGCACTGCTTCCATCATCGAGGGTACGGTTTACGTTTTCAAACTCTTCAGCTTCAATGAGTTTGTTCCAGGTCTGGAATTGACCACGGGTCGTGGGTACAATTTTATAGGAATTTTCGCTGGCCAGCAAAGTCCCTTTTGTCCCCTTGATCTCAATTTCGCCAAAAGGCAGCATCGCGCCGCTGGTAGCTTCATAATCACTGAATATAATAATCGATCCTGAGGCAAATTCGAATGTCACCTGCAACGTGTCAGGAATAGTACTATCATCATCCAGGACATATTTACCTCCATGTGCACTGACTGATAAGGGTGCCTTTTCTCCCATCAGCCAGCGGATGACATCAATATAATGGACTCCCCAGTTACCGATTTGTGAAGAATAATCACTCCACCAGCGAAATGTGTACGGTGCAATATTGTATCTGTATGGAATAAAAGCTCTTGGTCCCAGCCACATATCCCAGTTAAAATCTTTCGGAGGAGCGTCAGGTTTCATTTTCCCGATGCCGTCAGGGAACATATTATTGATGTGCGATGCCCTGCCAATTGTTAATTTACCGATTTTGCCAGTCTGCATCATTTTTGATAATTTCTGATA
>CAZKMH010000336.1:0-4590 GCA_964553395.1 uncultured Rikenellaceae bacterium
GACTCGCAGACAAGCAACATTTTCGTTTTCCACGCAGCAGTAGATCTGCCAAGCCTTAAACCCCCGTACATCGAAGCCGAAGTTCCGCCCGACCTCCTGCCGACCGGCTTCGACTACTATGCAGCCGGACACGTGCATGAACGTTACCTGGGTAATTTCAAAGATGGATTGCTCGCCTACAGCGGATGCACAGAAACCGTTAGTTATGATGAAGCCAAGTACCAGAAAGGCTTCTATCACGTTAAGGTGGATGAGAGAGGCCGGTTCTCGCCAGAGTTCATAGGGCTTGATTCTCCAAGAAAGTTCGTAGTTATAGATCAAGATTTTACCGGTATGAATTCAGCCAAGATCACCGATTTGGCCACTCAACTAGTCAAAAGCGCTGACGAAGAGGGCGTCATAATAATTCCTGTGCTGAAAGGTACATTGCCGGCTGAAGCAAGTCGAGCAGAAGTTGACGTTGCCCGCATTAGGAACGCGGCTGAAAAGGCTTTGCTTGTGCATCCGATCATAATGCTTAAAGAGAGCGCCGTTTCCGAGGAAATTGCGCGTTCCATTTTCGAGAGCGAGTTTAAGGATTTGAAGACCAAGGCTTTCGAATATTTTCTGCAGATATTCAGCGATCGCTATAGCCGCGAAGAAGCTGAGAAAATAGCTCGCTCCGCCATCGCTCTCATTGAGCCGCTGACTAAGAAACAAGGAGAAAAAGTTCGGCAATCCGTTGAGGAGCTGTTATGAAAATCGAGGTTGTTCAGCTTGAAAACATTCGTTCGCACCTCAAATCCACGGTGTCCTTTACAAGAGGGTTTAACTGCTTGGTGGGGGGTTTAGGCTGCGGGAAATCAAGTGTGCTTTACGCAATTGACTTCGCTCTTTTCGGCGAACCAATTGGCAGAAGCTTTGAATATCTGTTGCGTGAAGATGCGGATTCGGGAAAGGTCGCTGTTCAGTTTACTCAGAACGGTAACACCTACAAAATTACTCGTGGGCTCAAAAGGCGGGCTAAAGGTATAAGTCAGGACTTTGAGGAGCTCAGGCTTTTCCAAGATGAGATGCTTCTGGCAAGTATGAAAACTGATGCTGTAGCTGAGCAGTTTAAGACAATAACGGGATTGGATGGGGACCTCTACCGCGAAATTATCTGGGTCAGACAGGAGCATTTGAAGGAGCTTCTCGATTCTGCTCCCAGAGAAAGGCAAAAACGTCTGGACGAGTTGTTCGGGCTCTCAGACTACGAAACAGCATGGAGCAGCATTGCAGAATACCAACGAGAATATGAGACGGAAAAGCGAGTTTACGAGAAAGATCCAGATGTGTTTGGTCTAAAGAAACTAGGCAACGAATACAGCCAGATAACCGAGGAATTTACTCTTCTGGAAATGGAACTTCAAGGCGCCGTGGAAAAAGTGGCGCGGGCAAGAAAAACATTGGACGATGCGGACGCGTCACTTAGGAAATTTGAGGAAAAGAAGCTGTTAGCTGAACAGCTCAAGAGGCGCGAAGCTCAGGTTCAGGCGAATATAACAAACACAGAAGACGCCTTAGCATCCCTAAGTAAACGGATTGAAGGAAAACAGACCATTATGAACAATCTCAAACAACGGCAAGAATCGATGGAAACACAAGCAAAGTCCTGTAACAATGCTCTCGAGGAAGCAGGGATACAGGCGAACCAGTCCACAGAGGTTTTACGACAGCATATGGTCGCTCTTGATGACCGTATTACCAACCTCAGAGCGGAGCAGGAAGCTACACTTCGGAATATTCAGGCAGACCAGAAAAGAACAACATCGCTATCTACGGAAAACCGTTGTCCTCTATGCTTGCAACAATTGAATGATGAATACAAGAGCGGTCTAATACGCAGAATTGAAGAAGAGAGTGTAGGCAGGCAAAAATCAGTCTTACAGCTGCAGAGTGAGATTGAAGTTCTGCAGAAAACAAAGGCTGTTGCCTCCGAAGCCTTCTCGAACTTGCAGACCTTAAATGTTAGGAACGAAGATGTAAGAGTTCGAATAATCGAAGAAGAAAGAAACCTGAGCGACCTTTCAACTGAATCTGAAGCAAAACAATATAATTTAGCAGACCTGCAGAGGCAGCTCCAGACTTTGAGTTTCGAAATCGGTAGATTCGAGCTGTCGGATCTTGAAGCCGCAAAGGAACAGAGCAGACAAGCATTTCAACAATATTCACACTTGGAGTCTGATCTGCGGTTTAGGGAGAATCGCAAGAAGGATCTTCTCAAACGATTGGATGAGACGAAAGAACGGATCGACAATGCCCAAGAAAAGCTTGAACGAATGCAGAAAATCTTCAAAATCACCGAAATATTGGGCGGAATTCGGGACGCCTACAGAAGCATACAGCCTAAACTGCGCAGCGAATTCGTGAAGGTGCTAAGGAACTTCGTGCAGCAAGTGCTTGACAGTTTGGTGGGTGGAGAGGCGCCATTGCTAAATGTGTTGATTGACGAGACTTATACGCCCTACGTAAAAAGCGAAAGTGGTGTCGAAAGAGAAGTCTCAAACCTTTCAGGCGGAGAGCGCACGTTGCTTGCTTTTGCTTATCGTCTAGGGTTAGGTCAACTCATAATGCAGTCGCGAACAGGTCATGGGCTGAGCATGCTTTTACTCGACGAGCCGACAGAAAGCCTTGGCAGAGAAGACGGCAGCATCGACCGTTTGGCTGAAGCTATTTCGCGGTTCAAGGCGATAGAACAGATTATCGCTGTCACCCATAGCGAAGCTTTTGCGGAAAAGGCGGAGCATGTGATAACACTTGAAAAGGAAGCTGGTGTCAGCAAAGTATCCATCGAAAAATAGATACTATCGGGGCAAATTATTGCTCTTCAACTGTATTCTCTAATTCACCGATTCCTTCGATTTCGATGCGTACCGTATTTCCGTCCTGCAGGTATTTCTTTGATTTCATTGCAAATCCTACTCCTGCAGGTGTGCCTGTTGCGATTATGTCACAAGGTTCGAGCGTCATAATGCGACTTAACTGGTGCACTATTTGACTGACGTCAAAAACCATGTTTCGCGTCGTTCCGTTCTGACGAAGTTCATCGTTGACCCATGTTCGAATGGATAGATCGGCCGTGTTGAGCTGGTTCTCGGTTGTTAAGCATGGCCCTATGGGAGCGAACGTGTCAAAACTTTTCCCTCTGGTCCACTGCCCATCCTTGAATTGAAAATCCCTAGCTGAGACATCGTTCAAAATAGTGTAACCGAAAATATGTTCTTTCGCTTCTGTCGCAGGTATGTTTTTGGCTGTTTCACCGATCACTATAGCAAGTTCTCCTTCGTAGTCGAGTTCGTTCACGAATTTTGGCTTTATGATTTTCTGGTTCGGGCCGACTATTGCGGTGTGTGGTTTCATGAAAATTATCGGCTCGTCTGGGATGCGAGAATTGGTCTCCGCAGCATGATCGCGGTAGTTCAAGCCCAAGCATAGGATTTTTGGCGGGGAAGCAATAGGAGCTAGCAAAGACACTGCACTTATCGGAACCGAAACGTTTTCGACATCAAAGTTGTCAGCTTCTTTCAAGAGTTCTTCCGCTGTTTCTACTGCCGTTTCTCCCATCATTATGAAGTCTTCAAGTTTCTCTGGCACTCGTTTGTTGAAGTGCTTCGCCAAGGCTGGTAAAGACAAAATACTCTGTTTAATTATGAGACCATAGCTTTCCTCGTTTCGGCGTCGATATCGGGCAATCTTCAATTCTCATTATTCCATTAAGTGAATTCTTATCTGCGAAAAATAAAAAGATGCCCTCTTGAAAGACGCCCTCTGTTTCTCCATCCGTGAAAATCTGCCACATCAAAGCATTGGATGTTTTAGGCAAAATGGGTTTTGCATAGTAGTCCGGCGTGCTTCTTATTCCTTCAACTTGAGGAGTATGGCTTTCGCTGAGTACAGCCTGTTTTCAGCTTGCTCGTAAATAACTGATCGTCCATCCTCGATCATATCAGAGCTTATCTCGTATCCCCTATGAATCGGCATGTCATGCATTATGAACCCTTCACTTTCATCAATCAGTTTCTTGTTTATCTGGTAAGGCATCAGGAGTCTCAAGCGTTTTTCTTTCTCTGCTGCAAACGACGGGTTGGTGAAGAACTCCATGTCAATCCAAGTGTCCGTGTAAACGAAATCTGCATCTCTAACTGCGCTCTTCACGTCTAAGGTTGTTTTCCACAGTCCGGTTTTCTGGGCGGTCTTGGTTAGCTCGTCATCGCGTGCAGGTTCATTAACTATAGGAGTGACTGTGGTAATTTCAACGCCAGTTTTGGTGCAGCCCTCGATCAGCGAGTTGCAAACATTATTGTGGACGCCTATGTAGACGAGCTTAACTCCTTTCAGTCTTCCTTTCTTTTGCTTAACCGTTATCAAATCTGCAATAGCCTGGCTTGGATGATACTTCTCGTCACAGCCATTAATTACCGGAACGAGCGAGGCCTTGACCATTTTCTGCAAATCCGCATTCGATAGTAACCGTGCCATTATGCAGTTGACGTTGCGTGACAGATAGTTCGTCTCGTCATAGATGTCTGCCAGAGTGAAGTTTGTCGTTCTCCAATCGATGAACAAACC
>CAZKMH010000337.1:0-4586 GCA_964553395.1 uncultured Rikenellaceae bacterium
GGACCTGGTCACCAGTCCGCAGCCAGCCCCGGCTGCCCCCAAACAGGATGAAGTACATAGTACATTGCTGGGATTAAGTACTTTACAGGGGTGGAGAAATACTGCAGTAAAGAAAAATGCTACTATAGCCATTATAAGGGAAGAATTATCATTACCGGCCAGAACTGACATTCAGAGACATATTGATACCCTTGAAGCCCGGAAAGCTGTTATCCTTGACTATTTTAAAGGAGAGGGCTGCGGAGCTCACGGAGCAGGAACAAAGCTGAACTTTAAAGCTTTTTTACCACTTTATATCAAATATTTGATTTCGCCGGACTATCCTTCTGATTACTCTTACAGGTACATGCAGGAAAAAAAGATTGAGATAAACGATCTTGAGATGATGGATGCAGATAACAAAAGGGATATGGAAAAATATCTGAACTGCATTTATAAGATGGAAGAATTACTTGTAACAGAGGCAAATCTGGGATACCTTAAAAACAGTAAACCCCAGAATCCGGTCAAAGCTGAAATAATGGGATTGAAAGTAGGAGACTTTGTTCTGATCACATTTTCAGGAGAAGTGTTTTCCCAAATCGGACTTAATATCAAAAAGGCATCGCCTTATGAGAATACATTTGTTTCCGGCTACACAAATGGCTCGGTAGGTTATTCGCCAACTATCGATGCGTACAACGGAGATGCTTATGAAGTTTCATTGTCAAAGCTGGCTCCCGAATGGCAGAAAATATTTGAAGACAAAGCACTGGAAATACTTGAAAAGCTATAATTCTGTCATTAACAGACAGTAAAAAATTCAGACAACCAATAACAACGAAAGCAGCATTCAAAATAGCAAGAAAGAAACTAACACGCAGATTTTTTATTGGGACAGCAGTGTTGCTATAATTAATAATCTTAAGGATGCACATGAATTATTAGCCTGAACAATAGAGAAAATCAACATCAATTTTAATGTATAAATACAATGACAAAAAAAAGTAATTTAACAACTCGCCGTGAGTTCATCTCGAAAACAGGAATTGCTGCGGCTGGTATAACGATCGGAGCGTCCGGAATCAGTTCCGTAAGCTGTGGCAGGTCGATCGGTCCAAATGATAAGATACGTGTGGGTTTCATAGGTATCGGAAACCGCGGAACACAGGTAATGGATTTGTTCAGGGCTGAACCCGATTGCGAAGTGGCAGCTCTTTGTGATATCTATCAGCCATACCTGGATCGGGATTACTCCAAGGTTAATCTCCGTTATATTGAACTGGTGGGAGATAAAGTTCCGAAAATGGGAGAGAATTTCCCGGCTTCTGTGGCAAAATACACTGATTACAGGAAGTTACTGGAAGATAAATCCATTGATGCTGTAATGATTGCCACACAGGACCACTGGCATGCAATCCAGACTATTGATGCAATCAAAGCAGGGAAACATGTTTATGTTGAAAAACCTCTGGCAAAAACCGTTAAGGAAGGCCGTTCAATGATTGAGGCTGCAAAAAAAAGTAAACTGGTAGTTTCAGTAGGATTAAGCCGCAGGGGATCAACAACATATCACAAACTGGCAAAGGAGATACCTGCAGGAAAAATCGGGAAGATCACTTATGCCAGCGGCAGTCATGTCAGTAATATGTACCCCAAAGGAATAGGCAAAATGCAGCCTGAAGAACCGCCAAAGGATTTCAACTGGGATATGTGGCTGGGGCCAAAACCCTACAGGCCTTATCAATACAATATAGCTCCATACATGTTCCGCTGGTGGGAGGAATATGATAATCAATTAGCCAATAATGGCGTTCATTCACTGGATCTGCTGCGCTGGTTATTGAATGAGAAATCTCCTTCTGCAATAACAACAGTTGGCGGGAAATATGTAATTGACGATGACAGAACCATCCCGGATACAATGTCAACTCTGTTCGAGTTCCCTTCCGGAGTGATTGTAACTTATACCACCCTGGAAGCCAGTTCCGGTAGATTCTCCCCGTACGGAATGCTTGAATTCAGGGGGACCAATGGTACTCTTTATGCAGGAGGCGCGAATGATTATAAGATTGTTCCCGCAACAAGAGGCCAGTTCCAGACCTGGGATAAGCTGATGGAGGGTGAAGATTTTGTTCTTAAAAGACTGGAGAAAGGTAAGCTGGAAGATGGAAGTTATGCAGAACCGACAGCGAACCTCGTCCGCGACTTTCTTGACTGTATCAAATCAGGCAGGGAACCGATAATAGGACTGGAAGAAGCCCATATATCAACAAACATGGCACATCTTGCAACAATTTCGATGCAGGTAAAACAGAGACTTGAATGGGATGCTGAAAAAGAAGTATTTACAAATTCTGATGAAGCGAACAAACTGCTGCACTACGAATACCGCAGTCCCTGGAAACTTTAAACACTTTTTATCACTTTCCAAACTATAAAATCTTTACCGTGAAACAAATACTATTCAGGCTTTTTAAAATTCAAAAGGGCTTTGTTAAGACTGTTGCTTTATTATTGGCCTTGCTTGTTTTAAATAATAGAGTTAATGCCCAGAATCAGAATGACCTTGACGTATTAAGGAATAACTGGCTCCTCTACAGCGATGCCTCAAACTCTCTGTATCACCATCTTACAGGGGAAGCATTTAAAATCCTGGAAACGAGAGCTGCAACTGTCAACCGGATTCAGAATATCGAAGAGTGGCAGAAAAAGCAGGCAAGTGTCCGTCAAAAATTGTGGGATATTCTGGGACCATTTCCTGAAAAAACTCCTCTCAATGCAAAGATTACCAGTAATGTCAAAAAGGATGGCTATAAAGTCGAAAATGTAATCTATGAGTCATTACCCGGATATTATGTAACAGCATCCATTTTTATACCGGATAAAGTAAAGAAGCTCGCACCGGCAATACTTTTCTGCAGCGGCCACAGTCACGGAGCCTACAGACTGGAGTCTTACCAGCTGCCTTTGCTGAATCTTGTGAAAAAAGGATTTATCGTCCTGGCCATTGATCCGGCAGGTCAGGGGGAGCGCCTTCAATATCTCGATCCTGTCAGGGGTGAATCTGTTATTGGCAGTTCCACAAAGGAACACTCCTACCCTTCTGTCCAGGTGTTCCTTACAGCAAAATCAATTGCCCGCTTTTTTCTCTGGGATGGGATAAGGGGAATCGATTACCTGGTAAGCAGAAAGGAAGTGGATCCAACCAGGATTGGTGTCCATGGCCTTTCCGGAGGAGGAACACAAACAGCGTACATCTCAGCAATGGATGAACGTGTCACCGCGTCTGCCCCTGCCGGTTATATCACAAGCTACCGGCGGTTACTCGAATCGGATGGTGTTCAGGATGGCGAGCAAAATCTCTATCATGAGACTTTCAGCGGCATTGATCATGCCGATTTTATTGAGGTCAGGGCGCCAAAGCCAACACTCATAATGGCAACCACGCGAGATTTTTTCAGTATTCAGGGCAGCCGTGAAACATACAGTGAACTGAAACGTGTTTACAGCATATTCGGCAAGCCGGAGAATATCGAAATAACTGAAGATGATTATGGTCACGGGTATACAAAAAAGAATCGTGAAGCCATGTATGCATTCTTCCAGAAACATCTCCGGCAACAAGGTTCCCCTCTTGAAGAGGAAGTCGTATTCACCACTCCGGAAGAGTTACAGAAAACCCCCACCGGGCAACTTTCAACCTCACTTGGGGGAGAGACTCTTTTCAGCCTGAATCGGAAAGAGGCGGAAGAGCTGATTAACCGGTTAAAGAAATCCAGAGTAAATTCCCCTGACGGCCTTCCGGGAACTGTGAATTCGGCTAAAAGGCTTTCCGGATTCACGATGCCCGCAGAAGTAGAGGATCCGGTATTCACAGGACGTTTTCAGAGAAAGAATTATGTTGTTGAAAAGTATTTTGTCAGGGGCGAAGGAAATTATCCGGTTCCTTACCTGTTAATGATACCTGACAGACCGAATAACAAGGCTCTTATTTATCTTCATCCATCCGGAAAATCTGCAGAAGCTCCGGAAGACGGAGAGATTGAATGGTTTGTAAAAAATGGCTTTACGGTACTTGCACCCGATCTGATCGGGATGGGTGAAATGGGACCAGGTACCTTTCAGGGAGATGCAGTAATAGGTGGCATATCGTACAATATGTGGTTCACCTCCATCATTATAGGAAGAAGCATAGTCGGGATTCGTGCAGGTGATGTAATAAGACTCAGAATGTTACTTCATAAAAGAAACGGAATAAATGAGATCTATGGTCTTGCAAGGAAGGAAATGACACCTGTGATGCTTTATGCTTCGGCATTTGATGCAGAAATCTCCCGCGTAGCTCTTATCGAACCATATTCTTCATACAGTTCTGTTGTCATGAATCGTTTTTACTATCCGGGGTTTGTTCAAAACCTGGTTCCGGGAGCCCTTACAGCCTACGACCTTCCTGACCTGGCAGCCACTCTTTCACCAAGAAAGCTGATGTTAGCCGGTACGACAGATGGAAACAATGAAAAAACAGATCAGGAAAGTATCGATAAGGAACTCGCAATAATCAAAAAAGCTTATCAATCTAAAAATGCAGCCGGACAATTGAGTAT
>CAZKMH010000338.1:0-4586 GCA_964553395.1 uncultured Rikenellaceae bacterium
GTTAGAACCCTGGCTGGAGCTTTCCTGATCATGATCCCTGGCAATTTCATCAGGAATCTCAATAAATATTTTGCCTCTCTTGTTCTCCTTTTTCTGGTCATAATAAGCTTCTACTCTCTCTTTTCAACCGGAGAAAAAGTTATCCTTTATAAAGTCGGGGGCTGGGAGCCGGTGAAAAGCATCCCGATCGGAATTTATATGGTCCTTGACGGTTTCACTGCCATAGTACTTTGCGTTATCAATCTTATCGGATTTCTTTCAGTCTTCTATTCAATATCTTACATAGGCAGATACACTTCTGAGAACTATTTCTATGCGCTTTTCTGTCTGATGATAGCAGGAATGAACGGTGTAGTTCTAAGCGGGGATCTTTTCAATATTTTTGTGTTCCTTGAGATATCAGCCATATCCTCTTATGCCCTTGTTGCATTCGGTGTTGAAAAGAACGAGCTTGAAGCAACCTTTAAATACCAGGTTCTGGGAGGAATTGCTTCATTCCTTATATTAATGGGAATCGCATTTATCTACTGGAAGGCCAAAACGTTGAATATCGCTGATATCAGAATAGTTTTCAGTTCAGGATATGACAGAAATTATTATCTCCTCATACAAATACTCCTGTTAAGCGGTTTCGGACTGAAGGCAGCCATCATTCCTTTCCATGCATGGCTTCCGGATGCTCACTCCACGGCACCTTCTCCGATCTCTGCAATGCTTTCAGGCGTACTCATTAAGGCTGTTGGGATATATGTTATTATCAGGCTGTTTTTCAATATGTTCGCCATCAGTGAAGGAATGGCTCTTCTAATCACCACCCTTGGTACCTTATCAATGGTTGTCGGCGTCTTTCTCGCAATCGGCCAGTGGGATATAAAAAGACTACTGGCATATCACAGTATCAGCCAGATGGGTTATGTTGTCCTTTCGGTGGGCATCGGGATGATGCTGATTT
Organism: uncultured Rikenellaceae bacterium; assembly: GCA_964553395.1. Lineage (GTDB taxonomy): Bacteria > Bacteroidota > Bacteroidia > Bacteroidales > VadinHA17 > LD21. Next base: position 953 of record CAZKMH010000338.1, read on the forward strand.
CAAAAGGAATCAGGAATGAAGTGGCCGCTCTCGCAATTGCAGGTGGTATTTTTCATCTTATCAACCATGCAGCTTTTAAAGGCCTCCTGTTCCTGAATGCTGGTGCGATTGAATATTCCATCGGTACCCGTGACCTTCGGGAGATGGGTGGACTTGCAAAGCAGATGCCTGTAACCTCTGCAACATCTTTCGTCGCGTCAATGGCCATTTCAGGCATACCTCCGTTCAATGGATTCTTCAGCAAGCTGATCATAATTATTGCAGCAATTATGGCGAAGTTCTATCTGCTGGCACTTCTTGCCGTTATTGTGAGCATAATAACACTGGCTTCTTTCCTTAAGTTTCAACGCTATGCCTTCTTCAACAAAGCTGAAAATGAGATTAAAAGCATTATAAAAGAGGTTCCCTTCCCGATGCTGTTCAGCATGATAGTGCTGAGCATCATCTGCCTGTTTCTGAGCATGCTGGTTTTGCCCGGAATCAGGGAGATAATACTTACACCGGCAACCGATATCCTTATGGACCCTTCTAAGTATTCTTCACAAATAACCGGAATATTATGAGATATATTGCAATTTTCATATTGTCCCTGATTTTCTGGTTGCTGATAACCTTCAGATTTACTGTTCCTAATCTTATTGTTGGCTCTGTTGCTTCAGCAATTTGCTCTGCAATATTTGCCAGGTATTATTTTCATAACGTATATAAGTTCCTGCAACCTCACCGCTGGTTCTGGTTTCTTGTTTATCTTGTTATTTTTATATGGGCCTGCATAAAGGCAAATTTTGATGTTGCCTACAGGGTTTTGCACCCGGCAATGCCAATTAAACCCGGAATTGTTAAAGTCAGAACGACCCTTAAATCAGAGTTTGCAAAAATGCTTCTGGCCAACTCAATTACCATGACTCCCGGAACGATAACCGTCGACGTCATCGATAACGATTTTTATGTCCACTGGATATTTGTCAGTTCTGAAGATCCTGTGGTTTACACCCGAAGAATAACCGGAAATTTTGAAAAATACATTAAAAGATTTGCCGAATGACTGATTTTTTGACAATACTGCTCTATATACAAATTGGTCTTAGTACTGTATGCCTCTACAGGATAATACGCGGCCCAACAATTCCTGACAGGATGGTTGGAATAGATATTTTCGGAATACTGGTTGTAGGAATCTGTGCAATCATTTCAATTCAGACAGAAAAGTCATTTATACTGGATATCGGGATCGCATGGATCATACTAAGTTTTATCGGAACAATTACACTGGCAAAATATCTCAGCGGAAAAAAACTAAACGAGTAATATGGTTGCGATTCTTTTTATATGTATAGGCGTATTATTCAATGCATTTGGATGCATTGGATTAATTCGCCTGCCGGATGTTTACAACAGGCTGCAGTCAGCCACAAAATGTGTGACCCTTGGTTGTTGCAGCATTCTTCTCGGTGTGATAATTCATTTTGGGATAAGCGATGCAGGTTTTAAAGCCCTGGTAGCAATACCTGTTCTGTTCTTTAGCTCAACAGTAGCAGCTCATGCCCTGATAAGGGGTTCATATCATTTCGGTACAAAACTTTCCGATAAAACCGTGAAGGATGATTATAAGGAGGTTGTGAAATGAAATACCCGAAACTCAGAGAATTAAAGGAGGCTGTCATATCCCTGGTCACTCCGGCGTACACTTCAAAATTTCCGGCAGAGCCTCATATCCCGTTTGAAAAGTTCAGAGGCAAACCCGTTGTTGATGATGAGAATTGCGTAGGGTGTGAAACCTGTGCAAATGTTTGCCCGCCAATGGCAATAACATTCACAGATGACACTGTGAAAGGAATCAGAATCATTAAGCGGGATTACGGTAAATGCATTTTCTGTGGCCAGTGCCAGGAACATTGCATTACCGGTAAAGGCGTTGCTTTGTCTGATAAAATTTACGATATCGCTGTGTTTGACAGACAGAAAAACGTCGAATTGCAGGAAAAAGAACTTCTGATATGCAAAAGCTGCGGTGCTGTTATTACAACTAAGGAACATCTTCATTTTATGCACAGGAAGCTGGGTCCGAAAGCTTTCTCTTCAATACTTAACCTGAATCTTCTCAACCAGAAATTAAAACTTGCCGAGGGACAGGATATTGATGTTGAGATCAGAGACAATCTTAAAAGAAAGGACATGTTCAACATAATCTGTCCCAACTGCCTCAGGCAGGTCCTTGTAAAATACTTGTTCAAAGGTGTTTAAGGAGCTTAACAGTCTGTTATCGGAAAAGGAAAAGAGATTACTATTTGTCGGGATAGGGAACCTCCTTAAATCGGATGATGGTGTTGGGGTTTATATAAGCAGGAAAATAAAAAGCAGGGGTAACCTTTCTTCACTCACAGTTGAGACCGGAATTGAGAATTACATTGGCAAAATTAACAGCCTGGCTCCTGAAATCCTCGTGCTTATCGACTGTGTGGATCTGAAATCATCTCCCGGAACTTTTAAATTGCTGGAATTAAGCCAGATACAGGATCTGACATTTACAACTCACAATATATCACTAAGAAGGTTGTCGGATTTCTTCGAAATGCCAGTCTCTATTCTGGCAATTCAACCCGAAAAAGTTGATTTTGGTGAAAATATTTCGTACCTTGTAAAGGATATGGCAGATAAAATTATCAACCTAATTAACACTCAGGAGGTATAAAATGGCTGTAGAATATCTATGTAAAGTTTGCAGGGGTCATCTCAACGTTAAGAGCTCTATTATCCTTGCTTCCGCAAAGATAAGTGACCGCAACCAGAGAGGATTGGTCTATCTGAATCCTGAACTAGGGAATTACACACATACTACCCATCCGTCATTCGAAATAAAGGAAGGGGAAGAATATATTTATACATGTCCGATCTGCGGTGCACAGCTGAACAGTATGAAATATCTTCATCTTGTAAGGATTCTCATGCGGGATGAAGAAGGGAAAGAATTCAATATTTACTTTTCGGGAATAGCAGGTGAAAAGTGTACATACAAAATCAGAGGTAACCAAGTTGAACAAAGCACAGGACCTGATGTGAAAATCTACGATAAATATTTTGAAGTTCCTGAAGAGGACCGGAAATATCTATAGGTTATACTTCACCTGTTCGTATCAGTTTTTTTCTGTCAACAATAAATCCTATTTTTGTTTCCATTAAATCAAATTTGATGGGCGATATTTTTATGAGTATTGATGTAAACAAACTGGCAGCAGACAACATACGCATTCTGTCGATGTCGATGGTAGAAAAGGCTAAATCGGGCCACCCGGGCGGAGCAATGGGCGGAGCCGATTTCATTCATATCCTTTTTTCCGAGTTCCTGAATTTTAATCCTGACGATCCGACCTGGATAAACCGCGACAGATTCTTTCTCGATCCCGGACATATGTCACCAATGCTTTATTCAATACTTACTTTAACCGGACGCTTTAAACCTGAGGAACTGATGCAGTTCCGTCAGTGGGGAAGTCCGACACCCGGGCACCCTGAATTTGACATTATGAGAGGTGTTGAAAATACTTCGGGTCCGCTGGGACAGGGTCATACAAATGCTGTGGGGGCCGCTATTGCGGAAAGATTTCTTGTTTCCCGCTTCGGCGAATTGTTTTCT
>CAZKMH010000339.1:0-4566 GCA_964553395.1 uncultured Rikenellaceae bacterium
ACCAGCATGGCCAGTTGGTTGCCTCAACGAACCCATCCCAGTCGCGTTTATAGAGAAGGGCCAGGTTTGCCATATATGCAGAGGGTTGCATCGATTCAAATGCCTGATCGATAAGTTCAAGCGTCTCCTTATTCCCTGAGCCTTCAACCCAGCGTCCTTTGTAATCAATTTTATTGTTCACGGTACCGGTACACCCGTTAAAAACAAGAATTACAAAACATAAAAAGATCATAAAAGTGATAATTGAAAGATGTTTTTTATTCATAGCATTCCAGTCTGATGCACGTTTACCAATTCCTGCCCTGCCTTCAGGGTGCATTTGTAATAGTCACCGTCCTTTTTGATTTTACGATTCCATTTTGCAGGATCGCCATTAAAGGGATCCTTAAGTACAAGTTTACCGGCTGCAGTAGCTTTGATCCTGACTGAAACTGTCTTTCCTGCCTTTCGTTCTGCACTGATAATAAAACCGCCTTCGGCTCTTAAATCCCTGAAGCTGACATCCTGCCAGTTTGATGGAACAGCCGGAAAAATCCTGATCTTTCCGCCCCAGCTTTGGAGCAACATTTCATGAATAGCCTGAGCTGCTCCAAAGTTAGCTTCAAGGGTGAATGGGCGATATGTAAAATTGGAATAACCTCTACCTGACTGATCACCGTTAAGATTGAATCCATTGGGAGAGGTGAAAGCATTAACATAGATATCAAGATAGTTAAGAGCCTCATCAGCACGTCCTGCCCTTGCTTCCATGCATGACGCCCATGGAAAACTGAAACCTACCCAGAGTTTAGTGCCAAGTTTTTTAAGGTTATCAAGTGAAGATATCATCACTTCTCTATCCTGAGGGCTTTCCACGTGGAGAATTCCCAGGGGATAAATGGCCATAAGGTGGGCATGGTGACGGTGTGACTCATTGAGTGACTCTGTCGGGGACAGACGAAGAACTTTGTATTCATCAACAGCAAGTTCATCCAGCCTGGTGCGAAAATATTTCCAATGCTCCATATCTTCTTTTATCTTTAATTCTCCGGCCATTTCCGCCATTGCATCTGCCATCCAGATCAGCAATGCGAGGTCATTATTTGAGTTTGGAGTAAGCCAGGCCTGAAGGGAGTTATTATGGATTTCCGGAGAGCTGGAGAGTGGCAGTTTCAGTTTTCCGTTTTCATCTTCCTGCAATAGTGCTTCCATTGCAATTGCCATCTCCCTGCAATAAGGATAACATTTCTCTTTCAGGAATGTCTTGTCCATTGTATAGCGCCAGTGCCAGTGAAGATTCTGAAGTAGCCATACACTCATAGTTGGTGAAAGTGAATATTGCACCCAGCCTGTTAATGGCTGACCATTCAAACCCATGACTCCCGGAACCATCAAACCGTCAACTCCGAAAAAGTCTTTTGCAAAATCACGGTGTACTGGTGCGAGATTAAAAAGGAAATCTGTCAGGCTCTCGCCGCAGTTGAATCGTCCGCTGGCATAATATGCCCAGTAGGTCATCTGAACATTCATATCGTTGTGAAAATCGCCTTTCCAGGGTGGCAAACCTCCCTCATCAGCAGTCCAAAGCCCTTGTAAGGGAATTGGCGGATAACCCTTACGTGATGCTGAACCGTAATAATACTGCATAAGATAATAATAACGCTGGTGAGTGAGATCAGGCAGACGGATATCAGAAATATTCCAGAAGCTGTTCCACCACTTTTCATGTTCGGATAAAAGAGTATCAAAACCCTTCTGTAGTGCATCCTGAGCCTGTTTTTTAGCAAGGGCAATAAAATCCTCCGCGTCTTCATTTGAAGTAAAAGAGACAGCGATCAGACATTCGCCATTATTTTTTTTCACAGCCATATAAGCCCCGTATTCCAGCTCTTCAACAGTTTTCTGCGTCCACCAGAGATTGTCTCCCTCACTTCCTGATTGTGGTTCAGGATAACCAAGTTTACTTACAGAATTAGGGACTTTCAAAGTGGCATGTAAATATTCCGGACAGCGAATAATTGTTACAGGTTCCGTGGCACTGGTAAATACTGATAATGAATTTCCTGAAACAGGTTCCACCGTACATAATGACTTTGCCATATCAAGGCTGAATGATTTTGTATTAAAATCAGGTTTCATCTCCAGTTCCAGGCGGACACCCGGAAGTTTTGTAGGATACGGATAACTATATGGTTTGTCAGTAAGCCTCGAGATCTCCTTTGCATTCTTTTCTTTCACCAGTTTCTGAATATTGGCCCAGGTGAAGCCTGGTTCTTTTATCTCATCCGGCATCCTGTTATCCCAGAGGTCACCTCTGTCAAAAGAAAACCTTAGCTGATTCTTCTGACCCCAGACAAGACAACCTGTCAATCCATTTCCAAGCGGAATAGCTTCATCCCATCTCTCTATCGGGGCTACAATCTCTAATTTAAAAGCCTCCCGGCTCTCTGCCCGAACCTGTAACCGGAACACTATTTGTATAATAACTACTGTCAGAATCAGTCTTTTGATACTTTTGATTGTAACAACTGTTATTGAACTATTCATAATAAAGTCTCTTTGTTTCGTTATCTTACTATAGGTAAAAACCTGACTGATTTCAGGTTCATCAAAGAAAAACCGGTTGTCTTCACAGGTTGGATTACCAATACATTTTCACTGTTTGTCTTAACCAGAATTCTACCCACCAGATGGTTACGGTAATCGTACCAATCACCGGTCGGCTGAACGTTTGATTTTATCTCCTGATCTCCCAGGCTGACTGCAAACTCATTCCCTGAACAACCTTCAACTGCGCCATAACTTAATTCAATATCAAATTCTCCTCCCCTTGGCGAATTTATTTTCCATTCCACTGTTTCTTCAGTATTAAGCCAGTCGTAAATATTGTAGCCCCTGCCTTTCCCCCATACAGGATTAAATGAATACTTTAACGTGGTTCCCTTGATCCGGGCATCTTTCGGATCGAGTAGTGTGCAATAGGCAGGATCAATAATTGCAGGTGAAGATACTGTAAGAAGGTCCCCGGAATACTCTATTACGATTACAGTGCTGTAAGGATTGATAAGGTTTCGGGAAACCTTCTCATTCTTAAGTTCTACCAACAGATGAGCATCATCAAGATTTTCAAAATCAAGAGGGATCTGTTCGGTGTCATTCAGAAAATATACCTTTTTAATCTTGCTTTTTATTCCCGGGATTATAACCTGTTCCCCGACCGGCCATTCAAAAATATTTATGAAAAGCTTTCCCGGTTTCATTGTGCAACGACCGTCAAACGGTAATTTGATTGAAGGGCAAGCGGTTGTTTCATAAATACTTTCACCGTTAACTGCCATCCAGGTCCCGACTTCCTCAAGCACCCTGACAGCAGGAGAGGGAAAAACTCCTTCTGAGGTTGGCCCGACATTAAGAAGGTAATTACCCCCTTTACTGGCTATATCTACCAGGTTATGAATAATTGTTTGGGGAGACTTAAATTGCCTGTCGAAGAAAGAGTATCCCCAGTTATCCTGAATTGTCATGCAAACTTCAAAAAAATCCGGACTTTCTGTAGGTATGGTCTGCTCAGGTGTCCCGTAATCACCCATATTGTTGCCAATACGGTTATTGATAATACAATACGGTTTATTTGATCTAACAATCTTCAGAAGGTTATAACTTTGTTCCGGAGTAATGCTCCCGGGTACGTCGAACCACATAATTGCCGGATTATAACCGGTGACCAGTTCTTCAACCTGCTTATACGATTTCTCGCGATAATAGATTTCCGGATCTTTTTTACTCCTGTCGGGCCAATCCCAGAAATTATCCTTATATCTATCCTTGCCCATCTGGGCCAATGCATGAGGATGCAGCCAGTCCCAGTGCTGGGAATAATAGAATCCCAGCTTTAATCCGTATTTGTCGCATGCTTTACGAAGTTCCAGTATAGGATCTTTCTTATAAGCAGTTCCATCGACAATATTAAATGGTGAAGCTCTGGATCCGTACATGGCAAAACCGTCCACATGCTTGGCTGTTATTATAATATATTTCATCCCGGCGTTCCTGGCAATCTGAACCCATTTGTCAGCATCGAATTTTACCGGATTAAAAGGTTTGGCAACTTTTTCAATGTATTCTTTGACGGGAATATTTGCCTGTTCCATCACAAAACAACTTTCGCCTGTATATCGCTGACCATCCCATTCATCCGAAGTCAATGAATATACTCCCCAATGGATAAACAGTCCAAACCTGGATTCCTTCATCCATTTAAGGCGTTCCTCTTTTCCGGCAGTATACTTTTCAGCCTCGGGAATATCACCGATTTTTAAATTTTCCGCTTTTTGCGATAATAAGTTCATAGATGAAACTAAAAAGAATAAGATTGTCAGATTCAGAGGTTTCATAATTATTATAATTTATGTTTCAATTGTACTTACTCATTCTGTTATTACCAGTTCAGCTTTTCTAAAGTTATGAAATCGGATTCAAGCTGCAATCATTTGAAGTACATAATAAGCAAATAACATTTGAAAAAATATTACTTTTAACGCGTTGTGCGGTTAACTTTAATTAAAAATAAGAGCTTAGTATTTCTCC
>CAZKMH010000340.1:0-4562 GCA_964553395.1 uncultured Rikenellaceae bacterium
CGATATATTTAAGTATGTCCTGTGCCCCGAAAACACGCGGATGATCTCTCGATTTCAGGTCCCTGAAAAAGAAAAGTTTATTGAATATGGATTTTAAAGGTGACATATAACAAAGATACGCAATGAATTACGAATTTTAAAAATCCGGGTCATGACCACTCTCTTATTTTATGTATAAATTTGAAGAAAGTTAATCCGTTCCGATCCACCACACAGCGAACGGGTCAATCTTCATATCAACGTTTTATAAGCCGTTTTATAAAACGTTTTATAAAACGGCTTATAAAACGTTGATAATTTATTCCCTGTGAACTCCCTGACGACCTTCAGGATTTCACCGGTATCATTTATTTCGGGTATGCGTGTTCGGAAATTCAGGGCAAAAATATTTGACACTGTAACATTTAAGTCGGAATTTTGTTATTAGATTTAAATTAAAAAGCAACAATATGGCATTTACATTACAACCGGGAGAAAAGATCATAGATTTTAGACTACCGGCAACTGACGGGAATACATACAGTTTGTCTGATTTTGACAAATATAAATATCTGGTTGTTTTCTTTACCTGCAACCATTGTCCATATGTAAAAGGTTCAGATGAGGTTACAAGGACAACTGCCGAAAAATTCATGAAAAGGGGAGTTGTCTTTGTCGGCATCAATTCAAACAGCGAAAACACTTACCCGGAGGACAGCTTCCCGGAAATGGTAAAGCGAAAAGAAGAATTCGGCTTTCCCTGGTATTACCTGTATGATAAGGATCAGTCAATTGCGAAGGCATATGGTGCCTTGCGCACGCCTCATTTCTACGTTTTTGATGAGAAAAGAAAACTTGTTTATACCGGCAGGGGTGTCGATAGTCCGAGAGACACTTCAAGAATGACGGTTAATAACCTGGATATGGCACTTGATGAACTCACATCCGGAAAATCAATATCGATCCCGGTAACAAACCCAATCGGTTGTAATGTCAAATGGGAAGGGATGGATGCTCACTGGATGCCTCCTGACGCATGTGATCTTGTTTGATCTCAATTACTTAACCCTAAACTAAATTAACCGGCCATGATATGTAAAAAATTAACTCAGATCCTTTCTGTATTGACTGCAGTTTTAATGCTGTCCATCCTGATCTCATGTACGAAGGAAGCACCATCGGATCTTTCCGGAGAAAGTATTATTCCAATGCCTGTCTCAGTAATATCCACCGGCAAATATTTTAAGCTCACTCCCGGTACTGATATTTATATCCGTGAAGATTCGGAGGAGCTTAAACTGATAGGACAATACCTTGTTGATAAGCTTAAGTTACCGACGGGTTACGATGTAGATTTGAAAGTGACGCATACAAAGCCTCATTCCGGATGTTTTGTTTTAACAACTGATCCTTCAAAATCATCCCTGGGCGAAGAAGGATATGAGATTACGATTGAGAAAAGAATTACCTGGCTGACGGCTGCCAAACCGGCAGGTTTATTCAGGGGGATCCAGACTATCAGACAATTATTGCCTGCAAAAATAGAAGCAGGGGAATTGCAGGAGGGTCCCTGGGTAATCCCGACAGGTACCATAACAGATTATCCCGGTTATTCATACCGGGGAGCCATGCTGGATGTATCACGTCATTTTTTCGGTGGCGATGATGTAAAACGCTTTACCGACATGCTGGCTTATTACAAAATGAATATGCTGCACCTGCATCTGTCTGATGACCAGGGGTGGAGGATTGAAATAAAAACATGGCCGAATCTTACAACCCACGGGGGAAGCACCCAGGTTGGCGGAGGTAAAGGTGGTTTTTACACTCAGGAACAATACTCCGAAATTGTAAAATATGCAAAGGAACGTTACATTACCGTGGTCCCTGAAATAGATATGCCGGGTCATACAAATGCAGCTCTGGCTTCCTATGCCGAACTTAACTGTGACGGAAAAGCCAGGGAGTTATATACCGGTACAAACGTGGGATTCAGCACATTATGTACAACCAGCGAGGTAACTTATAAGTTTATTGATGATGTTATCCGGGAACTGGCTGCACTGACTCCCGGTCAGTATATTCATATTGGCGGGGACGAATCACATGTTACCAAAGAAGAAGACTATATACAATTTATTAACAGGGTACAGGATATTGTGGCAAAACATGGCAAACAGATTATCGGATGGGACGAAATTGCCCTGGCAACCTTAAAACCGGGTGCAATTGCACAGTGCTGGTCGAATGTTAAGAATGCAAACCTGGCGGTTGCACAGGGAGCAAAGATATTGATGTCACCTGCAAAAAAAGCCTATCTCGACATGCAATATGACAAGTCCACCAGACTTGGACTGCACTGGGCAGGATATATTGAAGTGGACACCGGATATATCTGGGATCCGGCCACTTTTGTTCCCGGTGTAGGAAAGAACAATATCGCAGGAATAGAAGCACCTTTATGGTCAGAGACCATAACCAATATGGATGAGATAGAATACATGGTTTTTCCCCGTCTTCCGGGTTATGCCGAGATAGGATGGACCCCTGCCGCATCAAGAAACTGGGAAGAGTATAAGGTGAGATTGGGAAAACACGGCGAAAGGTTTAAAGCAATGGGTATCGATTTTTATCCATCCACACGTGTACCCTGGAGCGGTCAGGAATAGTTCAGAATTTTATTCGGAAAGCCACTTCTCAGAAAAGCGTGCATGTGCGATATTTTTCACCGAAGGCTGACCATCCGGTCCCGGAATCTGATTGGTAAAGGAGATGTGGATCATACCATCCTTACCCTGTATGATTGCAGGGTAATGACCTCTCACTTCGCTACCCGGTGCACCGTCAACCAGGATCTTCCTGTGAGGCCATGTTTCTCCTTCGTCCATGGAGAGCCAGACCGATAAACGATGCCTTCCCTCTTCCACATCATTATGGACGAGTGCCCAGCTTCCGCTTTCCAGGACCACAACATCAGCTGCAGTCCCCGGATTGGGAATATCGGAATCCTCAACAGTGGTCCATGTTTTACCTTTATCTTTTGATATGCTTTTTGCAAGGCGTTTTGGACGAGGGCCATTATCCCGCATGAAAGCAACAATTGAACCGTCCTTTCGGAGGGCAAGAGAAGGCTGTATTGAACCGGCTCCAACAATCGGTTCGCTGAATTGCCATGTTTCTCCCCGGTTGTCTGTAATGGCAATCAGGGAAAAGTCAAACCCGTCAGAATAGAGCGGCAGCAGCATCCTGTTGCCAATGAAAAGAGGCTTGTTCCTGCTCTGCCATCCGATCCTTCGCATCAGCGGGAAACCCAGTTCTGTCCTTATTCTTTCACCCTTTTCATTAACCTCTGTGCCTGTTGCCTTAAACCGGTCACCCTTTGCAATGCTGAGATATTGCTGCAGTGCCTTATCCCATAACTGTTGGGGAACGGGACCGGTTCCATCTTTGCTCAGATATCCGGCTGATACCATGTATTCGTAAAATGATTCGTATTTTTTGTTCAGTGTTTGTACGAACTGGTCGCTATTGCCTATTCCGTCAGGAACACTTCCATCGGGTTTCATATGGATCATATCCTGCCATTTCCATTCCGGAGCACCGGTTTGTTGCATATAATTATCGCTGATCCTGTATTTCAGTATTGAGGATTCCCATTGATATGCCATCACTGTATACCATACAAGCCACAACCGCGACTCTCCATCTATAAACAGAACCGGATTTATATCGGGAAAATCCGGAACATCAGCCAGCACGAACGGTTCGCTCCAGGTACCTGATTTATGATTATAACGCGATCCCATGATTGCCACATCATCGGCAGTACGTTCCCCGCTACCGTAGAACCATGCAACCAGGAGATCCTGATTCGGAAGCTCTGTGATTGATGATCCGTGACAGTGCTGTGACTGAAAAGGAAATATATTTTCAAGTAACAGTGTATCCGGATCTTCCGACTTCTTTTCTGACCGGTCTGAAGAACATGAAGCTGTTAAAATGACCAGAAGGCTGATACTAAGGACATACCGGGTTTTCATGATTTTATTTTTCATAAAGATATGAGAAATAGATCAACGAAAGTTGTTTAACTTCAACCCGATAACTTCAGGGATATATCTGATTTCATGGATGAACCGGTTATAGATATAAAAGGTCTTTCAAAATTCTACGGCAAAGCCAGGGGGATTGACAATATTAACCTCAAAGTTCACAGCGGGGAGATCTTTGGCTTCATAGGACCAAACGGAGCCGGAAAATCCACAACCATAAGGGTATTGATGAGCCTGATTTTTCCAACATCCGGAAGTGCAAAGATCATGGGAATGGATGTTATCCGTCATGCGAAGGAGATAAAACACAGGGTTGGATATATCCCTTCGGATGCAAATGCATATACATGGATGGAAGTGGATGAGTTTCTGAATTACTGTTTAAGATTCCACCGGGTTCAGGATGGCAGGAAAAAAGTTGATGAGCTGGCAAAGCTTTTTGAGCTCGATCTTACAAGGAAAATCTCCGACCTTTCGATGGGAAACAAAAAGAAGGTATCAATCATCCAGAGCCTGCTTCATAATCCCGGA
>CAZKMH010000341.1:0-4553 GCA_964553395.1 uncultured Rikenellaceae bacterium
TTGTAGGAATATTGCAAATCGGTATCATTCAGATGTAATTGCTTCTTTATAATATCAAGTATCTTCTTCCCGCCCGGATGAATTGCCCATTTATCAATAGTAGAAGAGGTAATGTTAAATTTTCTTCCGGCTTTCAGAACAATGTTATCCACTTCATTACCAATAAACTCGGGAACTTTAGCGTCTAAAACCATTTCAAAATTAACGGGAGTAATATTCCAGCTCATCAAATCTTTGCCTTTGTTAAGAAGCAAAGAATAAAACCCTTTTATTGACATCCCACCCTGAAAATCCTGGATTGTACCCGTATCAGCAGTAATAATTACAGCAGCTGCACCATCACCAAAAATGGTATTAGATATTAAATTATCATGATTATTCTTTGGCTGAAAATGTAAAGTGCATAACTCCACGCAGACTATGAGCACTTTGGCATTTTCATCGGTTTTGGCGATCATATCACCAAGCTTTAATGCCGGAAACGCCGCATTGCATCCCAAAAAATTAAATGATGTATGAAATATATCATCAGGCAAACTCAATTGTTCAATTATTGCTGCATCAATCCCTGGTGCGTAGATTCCGGTGCATGTGACTGTAATTAAATGCGTAATTCCGAATTCAGCTATAGATATATTTCTTTTCTTAAATGAATCCTGTATTGCCTCCACGGCAAGTGAGACAGCATGTTCCTTAAATATATCGGAACGGTCCATAACCGTTGGGATGCATTGATTTTCACTGAAAAGTACAGGCTCAGTCTGTCTTTTATCAAAATCCGGAATTACTGAATAACGCGTGTTTATCCCGCTGTGGGAAAATAAAATGCTCAACATACGAGATGTTGCTTCATCTTTGTAGGCAGCTTGCATAAAATTCAATAAATTCATTTGTCTTGTGCCGTATTTCGGCACAGCTGTTCCAATAGAAATAATTTTACTCATTATTAAAACCAGGTGTAATAATTATTTAATATCAACACTAAAAAATACAGGTTCATACAGGTCGAAGTCAACAAATTCATTGCCATAGTATTCTCAAAATTCGCATGTTTTGTATCTTTACGAACCCTATAAAACCAGGTCAGCAATTTGGTAACAACGGGCAACATAATGAGTAAAAACAATACCAATGCTACCTGCTGGCGTTTTAAATCGAAATAGTAATACAGGAATATAGTTGCTAAAGCGAATAAGATAGCGGAAAACAAAAAAGTGCCCGTATATCCAAGTTTATAGCTGATACTGATTACTCCGTCATTTTTATCTGCCTCATGCTGATAAATTTGCGTTAAGGGATAAATACTCCCTATAAAAAGGCTTGCCACGCTCATGCAAATGATGTTATTAAATGTAAAGAATGTACCGATGGAAAAAGCGGTAATCGCAGTGGAAGCCATTAAAAATACAAATGCCCCCTGAAAAACAAAAACAGTTAAAAACCCTATAACTGCATATTTTTTTAATCGTACATTTCTGTAACTGTAAGCTCGTGAAACAAGCACGAAAATTAACACGCAAAGGGTAAAGTATACTGAAACAAACATCGCACAGAGCAGACCAATTGAATCCAGTAGTATAGTGGCATAATATAAATTACGCGACACTTTTGGGGGATGTTTCAGTCCTCCGATACTGGTTTCGTCACGATCCTGGTAACTGTTATAACCATTGCTGGAAGGAAAAATAATCAGATGTAAAATCACAAATGCAATGATAGTAGTTGTCCAGTTGACATTATTTGCCTGACTTAATGTAAATAAAAAGACAGGCATTAAAAAGAAAGAAAACGGCAACCTCAGGTGCAGCAACGTACTTTTATCAAACCATGATAGGATGTATATGTTTTTCATCAGTCCAGCGCAGAATCTTCACATTTTTTTATAATTACCGGTTATCCTATATTACAGGTGACTGAAATAGTCTTTCAGTGCCGACAGTGCTATTCAATTTTTTAGATATAATGAGGCAATGTGAAACTAAATCTGCTTCCTTTACGCGGTTCGCTGCTTACACTCAACGTACCTCCGTGCATTTCGACAAATTCCCTGCAAAGTATCAATCCAAACCCGGTACCATGTTCATTATTAGTTCCTGATGTAGAATGCATAGTTTCAATTTTAAAAAGCCTTTTTTGTTCCCTTTGTGAGATACCAATCCCTGTGTCGCTGACGATTATTTCAACAAAATGCCCGCGTTCGTTTGCACTTATAGTAATTCTGCCACCCGGGTTAGTGAATTTAATAGCATTGCCGATCAGGTTTCGGAGTATTGTTTTAACCATTTGCAGATCCGCAGTCACATTCAAATCGGGTGCGATGGAATGACTGAGTGATAGTAGTTTTTGTTCAGCAGATAAGATTATGCAAACAATCTCGTCCTCTACCAACTTAAATAAATTGAGTTTTACCGGGTTAAAGCTTTTCTCTGATTTTTGGGATAAAGTCCAATGCAACAGGTCATCAAGCAGCTGTAGTGTCCGGGTTGCAGTATCAGAAGCCATACCGATATAGGTTTCAAGATCATCGATTTGATAGTCTGCAAGTTTCATTCTAATTAATTCCAATGAACCTAAAATTACGTGAAAGGGACTTCTTAAATCATGTGCAATTATTGAAAACGCTTTTGTATGTATCGCGTCGGATTCTGTTAGCTGTTTTCTTAATAGTTCTATAATTTTTTCCGACCTTGAATTCCGGTCGTTCATTTCCTGCAATTTTGATATAAATTGATTATCCGATGTAATAGTTGAATCCGGTATAATTCTGGAAAACTGTGCCAATCGGGTACTTCCGTTTTTTCGATGCATGATTTTCTTTGCGGATAGGAAGGTTTCTGGATAATCTGGCCTTTTATTTTTCATAGTTGGCTTTGCTTAAAATATCCTAATTAGTTCATTTGCGGATCAATAATTCTTACCTGACGAAGCAGTCTGAAATGCGAAGGAGTAAGACCCGTTACACGCTTAAACTGGCTGGATAATTTAGCGGCGCTGCTGTAATGAAGCTTCAGGGCTATTTCGTCAAGGTTCAGATCATCGTAAACGAGCAGTTCCTTTATCAGTTCAACTTTATGTTTAATGATTGATTTTTCAATGGTAATACCTTCTATTTCCGCAAAAAGGGCGTTAAGTGAAATGAAGTTTTCGTTCACGCTCAGGCTAATATAATCTGAAAAGCTTGTTTTCAGGTCCTCGTCAGAATAATGTTCTAGATCGATAAGAGTACTTTTTAACTTTTCAATAAGATCATTCTTGCTGGCGTCTATCAATTCAAATCCCTTATTCTGCAATGTTTTAAATAGAGCAATATGTTGCCCCGGGGTTAATTTTTTACTGATCGTCACTGCGCCTAACTCTACGGTTGTGTAATTAACATGTAATTTGTCGAGTTCGGATTTTACAATTGATTTGCAACGACCACATACCATGTTTTTTATATATAGTTTCATTTTAAGCATATTAAAAATTATTAATGGCCCAAAGCACGGTACTGATCTAAATAACAAAATGGACCTTGTTTGGTTAACTGTTTACCAGTTCCCTCAATTGCTTTCGCGCAAGGAAGATTCTGCTCTTAACAGTACCAAGTTTTATGTCAAGCGATTCAGCTATTTCTTTATACCTGAATCCCTCATTATACATCTTAAATGGTATTTTGAAATCCTCTTTTAGATCTTCTATTGTTCTTTCAATTTCTTTCGAAGTATACTCAGACTCAGGATAAAAAGAACTTACAGCGGTAACATATTTTGTGGAATGGCCTTCGGCTGACTGATCACTAATTGTTTTCTGACGCAACGATCGACGATAACTGTTTATAAAGGAATTTTTCATTATAGTGAAGGTCCAGGCCTTAAGGTTACTCTCATAGACATATTTGGTATAGTTTTTCAGGGCTTTCAGATAGGTATCCTGGACAAGATCTTCAGCATCTTCCTTATTGGTAGTTAATTGGTAGGCGAATCTCTTCATAGCTATCTCGAGGTCAATAAGGCTGCTATGGAATTTTAGTGTTGTCATTGGTTTATCAGATTAGTGATATAAATGTATTAATTTCAACATTCACAGGCCTTACACAATTTTTTAAATAATTTACATTATTCACACATATCGAACATGTCACATTTCTACCTACATCTTTTCCATATACCAACTTAAAGCCTTTTCTATTTTCTGATAGTGAAAAATAGTGGTGATAGCCTTTTGGAGTCGTATAAAGGCAGTTTCACTTTTAACTATATAGTCAAAAGCCTGATGTTTCATACAATTCACGGCAACAGTAATTTTATCCTGAGAGGAAAGCATAATTACCGGTATGTGGGGACTGGTCGACTTTATTTTATCCAGGGTTTCCAATCCGTTTATGGCATTTTTATCAATACTGTCGAGATGATAATCTAAAATAATAATATCCGGATTTTGCTCTATATTTTCAAGACAAAGTTCTCCTGTTGAGAATGTTTTAACCTTAGATTGCGTATTTTGTGCGAACTCGATCTCCAGCGATTTCAAAAACAAAACATCATCATCAACAAGAAATAGTAGTATTTTTT
>CAZKMH010000342.1:0-2707 GCA_964553395.1 uncultured Rikenellaceae bacterium
ATCAATAGAGTTCTGCAATAAAGCTTTTGAATAGTTGAAATTATGAATACCTAATCTGTACTCTCTTAAACACAGCTGGAAATTTATCATTGCTCCCATAACAACATTTGTTAAAGTAGGGAAAGTTGGTAAAGCATTATTGGTATCTTTCTGAGCCTGTGTCCAGCTATTTGAAGGTGCCGGATTCTTCCAGACACCTCCCGGGTTTGAAGAAGCATCATATATATTAAGATAACCATCATAATTACCTGTTGTTAAACCGGCCCATAAATTTTCTTCTGAGTCGGATTCAGTATGAAGAATTGCTGTTCCGCCACCTACAGAATTTATTTGTGTTGCCAGGGAATTGAGTAATGTCTTTATTTCAGCTCTTGGAACAGTCCAGAATGCTGTACTGGATGAAGTAATTGCTGATGAATGACATCCGGTTGTGTTACAGCTGTTAAAATTTCCTTTTGCAAAAAATGTATGTCCTCCGGCTCTGCCAGACATATCTGCCATATGGCAATCCTTACAGGAAGCCGCAGTGGTATGGGTAGAGTTTTCATAAGCCAAAGAACCTGTAAAGTGAACACCACCCTGCCCGGCAAAGATCGCACCTATGGTTCCGTAATGAACATGTGTTCTGTAAGAAGGTATCACTTTATTTGGTGCTGCATTACCAACACTACTATCATAAAATACTGCTGTCGGGTTGCTTGCCAGCGATTCATAATCAACAACATCTCCATTTGAAAGTGTCGAGCTTGTCGTAAGGGGGCGTGGCTGATGACATTTCACACATAAGTTGCTCACTCCTCCATCCTGAGTAAGGTTTATTGATTTGGTGCCTTTCCACATTGTCATGGAAACAGCAGCAGTAGTAGTTAAAGGGAAGAAATCGGTACCGGCAAAGGTAGTATGTAAACTACTATGGCAGGTGAAACAACTTATTTCACCAAAGGCTTTGCTTGGTATTGTTGCGTAACTATTTGAGTATTTTCCGGTCGTTGCATTTAATGCAAATGTGGATGGAATGTTATTAGCACAGACATACTTAAATGCTTCCGAGGCATGACATGGAGTGCAACCTGTATTTCCTGATTCCTCAAATGCGGCTTCCCCATAAGAATGTTTTGAGAATTCAAATTGGACTGCTATAGCATCAACAGTAGTGGGATTATGGCATAATTTACATGTTTGATTTGCATCCATGCCGTCTATGCCATCCTTTCCATCAGCTCCGGAAGGACCCAGAGGTCCTTCGCATGATGCAAGCACAAAACCTGTAAACATGCATAAGGTAAATAGTCTCAGTGCGATTTTCATATTTTTTTCAGTTAGGTTTGTTTCGGAGGGCAAGTTAAGAAAATCATCTGTTATCTTTTTAACAGTTCTTATGATATATACAATATTATAAAATATTGACAAGTAATTGGATTATAAAGTTTAAAACTTCACGTAATTTAATGATATTTGCCGGATTTATTGTTTCATAGTATAATACCTGAGGAATTTGATCAGGCCGGTGTTATGCAACCCAGCCCCTCCGGAATAAAAATAACCGGGAAAGGGAACTCAATCTCATCCCGTGGAGGAACTTAGGTTGAGTACAATTTAAATTAAGTGTCAGAAATTATGAAATTTATTAAATTCCTTTTCTCCCCTGTGTTCATGGGTTCTTTATTAATAATTTTTGCGGTTGCAATGGCTCTCGCAACTTTTATCGAAAACGATTTCGGTTCAGGAGCAGCCTATGGCAGAGTATACGATACCAGGTGGTTTGAACTTATACTTGTCCTGCTGGCCGTAAATCTGACCGGACAACTGATAGTCAACCGGTTATTCACTAAGAAAAAACTGACAATTGCCATTTTTCATCTGGCATTTATCGTGATGATCATTGGCGCCGGTATAACGCGGTATTTCGGATGGGAGGGTGCAATTCATATTCGTGAAGGAGAAACAACAAACATTTGCAGCTCAGATGTCAAATATCTAGGGTATGAAGTGACAGATCCAAACGGTGTTGTAACGGTTAAGCATTCGGAGGAATTGAACATAGCCTCTATTCCAGCCGGAAGCTATAAGAAAAGTATCAGCGCAGGAGGGAAAGATTATAAGCTGGTTCTTACCGGAATGATGGCTGATGCCATAGTATTTCACATCTTCTCAGGTATTGATCAGGAAACAATATTCATTAAGGAGGCGGGAACAAAATACGAATCAACCGGGTCGGCCACAATGAACGGGATGAAGTTTGAGATCACTTATGGTTCAAAAACGACTGAACTCCCGTTCAGCCTGATGCTGAACGATTTTATACTCGAAAGGTATCCGGGCAGTGACAGCCCCTCTGGATATAAAAGTGATGTTATACTGCTTGATGAGGCAAATAACGTCAGAAAGCCGTTTATGATCTTCATGAATAACATTCTTAAATACAGAGGCTACAGGTTTTACCAGTCCTCGTATGACAATGATGAAAAAGGCACAATTCTGTCAGTCAACCGCGACAGGGCAGGAATGACTGTGACATATACCGGTTATTTCCTTCTGTTTCTTTTCATAGTTTTTTCACTGCTGAACAGAAATTCCAGATTTAATAAGATACAGGCAGGAGCCTGGTACTCGCCTCTGCGGAAAGTGCTACCGGTTTTATTTCTGTTCCTGCTATTGTCAGGATCGGGTACTGCCAGTGGCCAGAGATTTATTCCCGGCAAAGATG
>CAZKMH010000342.1:2807-4551 GCA_964553395.1 uncultured Rikenellaceae bacterium
CAGAGGCTCTCAAATCAGCACGAAGCAGGGAAGATTCAACCTATCTGGAAAGAATTATCCCTACACTCGCTGAGGTCCTTCAACAGAACAATGCCGAAAGAGCAGGTCTGGTCACCGGATCGATTAAGGAATATCAGTCAACATTCAGCAGTTATCCATTGCCCTCTCAATCGAGGATCAATGCGGAGGTTCTCTACTACAGGACAGGAATTTTCGAACGGCTTTTCCCGTTTTACGCAACCACGGGATTTATAATGATTATCGTACTTATTATTATGGTAATCAGAGGGATAAAAGGAACTTCATTACCTGTGAAGGTACTGAGCTGGCTTTTATTTGCAGGGTTCATTTTACACACTTTCGGTCTTGGATTGAGATGGTATATTTCAGGCCATTCCCCTATGAGTAATGGGTATGAATCAATGTTATTCATCTCATGGGTGACACTTCTTGCAGGATTCATATTCAGCCGTAAATCAGTCTTTACGCTTTCAGCAACAGCTGTTCTTTCGGGAATGACCCTGCTTGTTGCACACATGAGCTTTATGGATCCGGAGATCACTAACCTTGTTCCCGTGCTTAAGTCATACTGGCTCACCCTTCATGTTTCTGTCATAACCGGCAGCTATGGATTCCTGGGACTTGGGGCACTACTGTGATTGTTGAATATTATCCTGCTGATCCTGTCTAATGCCGGCAACCATGAAAGGATCTCAGATACCATTGATGAGCTGACTATAATTAATTTCAAAACCCTGACGCTTGGCCTCTATCTTCTTACTATCGGAACATTCCTTGGGGCAGTCTGGGCAAATGAGTCATGGGGAAGGTACTGGGGATGGGATCCAAAAGAAACATGGTCGCTGATCACAATAATAGTTTACACTATTGTCACACATTCACGCACGATCCCGGGAATGAAAGATGTATACACATTCAATCTGCTCTCGCTGTTCGGATTCTCATCGGTATTGATGACATATTTTGGTGTAAATTATTACCTGTCAGGTCTCCACTCATATGCATCCGGCGATCCGGTTCCGGTTCCGGTGTTTGTTTATGTTACTGTACTGTTACTGATTATTGTGTCTGCAGGGGCATATTTTAAGTACAGCAGGTTTAAGAGAACAGGTGAGGGGGGTATTTAAGATAATGAAAATTAAAAGGATTATCTCACATAGATAAAAGGAAGCCTGTTAATTATGTATTCAGCAAATAGTATCAGCCATCCTTCTTCCTGATACGGCTGGAGTAATACATGGAAATCCCTATTGAAATAGCTGAAAGGAACATTAACGCCAGAATCCTGTAGATTATCTCAATTTTTACAAGGTCTACAAGGAAGAGGTATAAGGCTGCACAGATCATTGTTCCCAGAGCCATATATCTGTATTTTACATTTTTTAAAAGTAAGCTTATCAGAAAGTAAAAAAGTGCTGCCATGATCCATGAAAGTGTTATGAACTGTTTGGGAACAGCATAAAATAATGCCAGAAGTACCATAGCAAACCCTTCAATAAGATACAGGTTCCTTAAGATATCTGTTTCTATTTTAAGCCTTGACCGCTGCCAGTTTATTACTCTTGCAGTGATAAGTGCACTCAGTGCAAAGGAAAAATTAACACTGTTGATAGGTTCTGAGGAAATAAGATAAACCAGCACTATTGCCACGAAGAGAAGGCTGTTCATTACCACAATCAGTTTGTTACGGAACCACAGGGCCATAGAGACTACGACCAGGCTT
>CAZKMH010000343.1:0-4519 GCA_964553395.1 uncultured Rikenellaceae bacterium
GACGCCTATTACTTACCCTGCCGGTGCAGGTCCAAGTAATGTTGGCGGAGGGATTCTATCCGGAAGAGCCGATTATGTAATATCTCCAGGGGGCATAAGCCGGGTAACATATCCGGGTACATGGAAAATGAGCACCTACCGCACCGACAACACCGGTGGATTGGGACAACCCAATGCCTCAATCTGCCGTCCTTTTAACATAGCCAAATTCTCTGAATTTTACTTCATTGCAGCCGAAGCAGCTGTGAGGGGTGCAACTACAATATCTGGTAAAAGTGCGAAAGAATTAATCAATGTTATTAGGGCCCGTGCAGGTATGTGGAAGTTTGACAGGTCTCAAAATATTGAAAAAACAGAGGATAATAGCGCTGCTATGATCGCTGCCACACCGGCAACAATAGATATAAATTATATTTTGGCAGATCGTTCGCGTGAATATTACGGCGAAGGTTTTCGCTGGTTCGATCTGGTGCGTACGCAAAAATGGGCCGAAGTCGCAGCTACCTACAGAATAGCTTCAAGCATTAAAGGAGACCATACTGCACAAACAATTACTCGCGATATTCAACCTTCTCTCTATCTGCGCCCAATTCCACGAGCCCAGCTCGATGGTATGGAAATGACCGATGAAGAGAAAGCTGCTTATCAGAACCCGGGATATTAGTCTGATGGCATAATTGAGGAAATTTTGTTTAAAGTGTCCGCAACTGGTCTGCGGACACTTTTCTATATTTACAGGAAATCCGACGGATAAAATATTATGCTGAAAAAGAATAGGAAAGTAATTTTGTTACTTCTGCTATCGGAATGAAAGTCAGGGGACACACCCTTTGCTGGCACAACCAGGTCCCCTCATGGATATTCAAGGATGGAACAGCAGCGGCAAGGGCTGCGGATCCCGATGCAAGATTGTTTTATAATGATTATACAGCTATCGATCCAGTCAAGAGAGATAAAATATATGATCTTCTGGTAAAGCTTAAAGATCAGAATCTCGTCGATGGAATGGGACTTCAGGGACACTGGAACATAAGCTATCCTTCCAGCTCGCTGATTGATGATGCATTTAACAAGTACAAGTCTTTAGGGCTGGAGCTCCAGGTTACAGAATTGGATGTTTCTGTATACACTTCCAATTCATCTCCGGAAAGTAAATATACAGATAATATCGCTCAGCAACAGACTATAGCTTATGGAAGATATTTTCTGGCTTTCCGGACTTTTAGGGAAGCTATCACCGGGATTACTTTCTGGGGACTGGCAGATGATTATACCTGGCTCGACAATTTTCCTGTCGCGGGCAGAAAAAACTATCCCTTACTGTTTAATGTAAATTATGAGCCCAAAAAAGCATATTTTGAAGTTATTAATTTTTAGTTAAACAGCAATTTTAAGTTGTTTGAATAGCAAACTATTAAAAAAAATAATTAATCTTGAAGTCAAAATAAAACTTATTAATCAAATTCAATATGAATGAAATTCTGAGTAAACTATCCCGTTGTGTCGAGGTCGGCAAAATAGACAAAGCTTCACCATATCCCCCTGACATGAAAGGTCAGGATGGCGCTGACGAACTGGCAAAGCAAGCCCTGGACAACGGTGTAAAACCCGATGAAATACTGGAAAACGCACTTATCCCGGCTATGGCAATAGTGGGTAACAGATTCAGCAGGAAAGAGATATATGTGCCCCAGATGCTGATGGCAGCTAAAGCTATGAATAGCGCCATGAAGCATCTGAAACCCTTCTTCCAGTCGGGTGAGACAAAACGGAAAGGCAAGTTCATTGTTGGAACAGTTGCCGGCGACCTGCATGATATCGGTAAGAACCTTGTAGCAATGATGATCGAAGGTGGTGGCTGGGAGGTGATCGACCTTGGCGTTGATGTAAGCAGCGATAAGTTCGTGAAGGCGCTTGATGAGAATCCGGGCGCTGTAATAGGTCTCTCGGCATTGCTCACTACCACGATGGAAAATATGAAAAAGACCGTTTCCGCTGTCAGGGAAAAACACCCCGGCTCAAAAATACTCGTGGGAGGAGCGCCTGTAACTATGGAATATTGCGAAAAAATAGGTGCCGATTTTTACTCTCCCGATCCCCAGGGCGCGGTCAATTATCTGAAAAAGCTCATTTCTTAAAGGAAAAATATTTTGATGAGAACAATTCTTAGGGGACGGACCCGGGAAGTGATAATAAGTACCGAAGGTCCTGTAGTTATCATTGGAGAATCCATAAATCCCACGCGAAGAAAGAAACTGGTAACCACACTTCAGGAAGGGAATTTCGACTATGTTTTGGAACTTGCTGAAAGCCAGATAAAAGCAGGTGCCGATGTACTTGATGTGAACGTCGGATTTCCCGGAGTTGACGATGTTAAGCTGCTACCGGCAACTGTCAGAATTATCCAGGAGAGGTTCGATGTTCCTCTTTGCCTCGATTCACCTAATCCGAAAGCCATCGAAGCTGCCCTTAAGGTAGCAGCAGGGAAATGTCTGATAAATTCGGTTAACGGTGAGGAAGATTCATTGAAAGCAATTCTTCCTGTCGCAAAAGAATACGGTGCTGCAATAATCGGTTTATGCATGGACGATGAAGGTATAACAAATATCCCTGAGAAACGATTATCAATTGCCGAAAAGATCATTGAAAGAGCAGTCAAAATGGGAATTAATGCTGAGGATGTGATAGTTGACCCTCTTGCAATGGCTGTAAGCGCCGATCCAAAGGCATGTTTTATAACGCTTGAAACCATCAGGCTGGTTCACCGGAAGCTTGGCCACAATATTACACAGGGGGCCAGCAATATCTCCTTTGGATTGCCCGACAGAGAATCTCTGAATGCTGCATATATGGCTATTTCAATATATAATGGTCTGACATGTCCCATCGCCAATCCCGAAAAAATAGCGGCTATGGTACTGGCGACCGACCTTGTTTTGGGCAGGGATGACTTTGCCGTCAGGTTCGTTGAGTACTTTCAGAGCCGCCAGTAATTAAATTTATACATTAGAATTCCAGTTTATGTCCGGTATTAAACCTGCCCGAAGATGGCAGCCAGCCTTTTATCCTTTTAAAAGGGAGAAGTTCGGCCGTCGCCTTCTGGCTAAAACAGAGAGAGTAGTTAAAGGACCGATTTTTGGGTGCCGTATGTGCGGGAACTGTCTCCTCCAGGAGACGGCCTTCATATGTCCCATGGAGTGTCCGAAAGGAATGAGAAACGGCCCCTGCGGAGGGGTAACCCCGGAAAAAAACTGCTATGTCGATGAAACCAGAAAATGCGTCTGGTATTCAATCTATAAAAGAGCTTTAAAAACCGGAAGGGAAGAGAAGCTTCTTGAAGTGCTGCCACCCATGGACTGGAATGAAGTTGGTACAGAGACCTGGGGTGACGTGTTAAGCCAGATAAAAAAAGTAGGTACAGGTAAATTTATAAATGGATTATTTTTAAAGGATAAGGAGGAGAAAAGTAAGAACTGGGAGTCGGTTTTCAAAACCGTCAGACAGCCGGAATGGTGGGGCGGCGATTCGGAATACCATCCTGCTGCTTACAGCGAGCCGGTATCCGGTCTTGAAAGGCGGCTTAGAAGCGGTGAATTTGTTGTCGCTACGGAATTGACACCTCCACTGAGTGCGAGTTCTGCAAAACTGGCCCATGATATTGAACTTGTCAGACCATACATCACTGCAGTTAATTTTACTGATGCATCATCGGCCCATCCAAGAATGTCAAGCCTTGCATGTTGCAAGGTGGCAAATGACCTGAATACAGAACCTGTATTTCAGATTGCAGCCCGTGATACAACAAGGATCGGGCTTCAATCCAGTGTAATAGGTGCTACCCAGCTTGGATTGAAAAATATTTTGTGTGTAACGGGAGACAGCGCCAGAGTGGGCCCTTCACCAACCAGTGATCTGAATTTTGTAGATTTAGATTCTGTTCAGATGCTTTGGATACTCCGACGTATGAGGGATGAAGGGATCTACCTCGATGGCAGAAAGATGAAGTATCCGCCGAAATATTTCCTTGGTGCTGCATGTTCTCCTTTCGCATCAGACCCTGTTTTACAGGCTATCAGGGACCATAAAAAAGTAAATGCGGGAGCCCAGTTTTTCCAGACAAATATTGTTTTCGATCCTGCCGGAATTGACCTGTGGCTCGAAGCGCTTGATAAGCGGAATGTACTGAGCAAAGTATTTATTCTTATGGGTGTTACCCCGTTGAAAAGCTACAAGGCAGCCAGATATCTTCATGACAAAGTTCCGGGTGTTTCCATCCCTGAAAAAATATTGAATCGTATGGAAAAAGCTGGCGATGGAGAAGCTGAAGAAGGTGTGCAGATCGCCCTTGAGTTTATTAATTCAATTAAAAATAAGAAAGGGATCAACGGTATCCACCTGATGACACTCGGGTGGGAAGCTGTTGTGGAAAGGATTGTGAAGGAAGCCGGATTACAGCGTGCTGCAGGCGCCAATTTATAACCGGTGCCAAAGGTTACAGCAACCGCGCCAGCGATCGGGG
>CAZKMH010000344.1:0-4509 GCA_964553395.1 uncultured Rikenellaceae bacterium
AGATGGTAGATGCCCAGCCCCAGGAAATTATCACAAACGATAATCTGAATGCAAGTGTGGATGCGCAGGTTTATTTCAGGGTGAAATCCGATGAGGAAAGCGTTAAAGGATCAATTTACAATGTTAATAATTACAGATTGCAGATCGTTAATCTGGCAAGAACCACGCTGCGTAATATTATCGGTACACTCACCCTTAAATCGGCTAACAGCGAACGGGGGAAAATTAATTCTGAATTATACAGGACACTTCATAACGAAACCAAAACCTGGGGAATTGAAATTGTCCGGACAGAGTTGAAAGAAATTGACCCTCCAAGTGATGTTCAGGAAACAATGAATAAAGTGGTAAAAGCTGAAAATGAAAAAATAGCGGCTATAGATTCTGCTACAGCTGCCGAAACTGTTGCCGATGGTATAAAACGTGCTAAGATTAAAGAAGCTGAAGGATATAAACAGTCGAAAATATTGCATGCTGAAGGAGAAGCTGAAGCTATTAAACTGGTAAATGAAGCAGCAGATAAATACTTCGTTGGTAATGCCCAATTATTAAGGAAACTGGAAGCTCTTGAAGCATCACTCGGGACTAATGCCAAGATTGTGATTCCGACAGGGACCGACCTGGTGAACATTATAGGTGAGATGGCTGGAATAATTCCATTAGACAGAAAGCAAAAAACAGGTTGATTATCATCATCCGGATAGTCAGCTAAAATCAAAATTCATCAGCATTGCAGCTGCAATAGTTCGCCTTTAATTGTAGCATTATATAGAATTGACTTCCCGGTACTTTATTTTAGGGACTCCCGGAATCAGTGAAAATTATTGTCTTTTCCCGCCTCTGGCAGAATAAACTTCAGATATGGAAAAAACTGTCAAGCCGGTTTCCCTTTTTCAGCCGGTAATGGTAGAAGAACAATACCAGTGCAACAGGGAGAATCGAAACAGCTACAATAAAGGACCATCGCATATCCACCAGGCCGCTCAGGTATTTATCCAGGACCATTTCGGTTATTATGCAAAAACATGACAGGATAATGAGTGCCGAAGCAATTAAATTCAGCCCGTGCAAATGGGCTGATTTGTAGAGAATTATGATAATTGCTGCGGAAGTAAATACAGCAATTGTGACCGGAAGACCAGCTGGAATGAACCATTTCCTGCCGGGAGCAATCAGGTCAATAAAAAATAGAGCTGCCAGGGTTGTAAGCATCAGAAAGGTGACTATTGCAATAGTCTTTTTGTATGCAAACTGGTAAAGAGTCAGAATTACCCACGCAGTTAAAATTGATACATCTGATAAAAGTGACCATTTCAGCTCTTTGCTTAATAATAATTCAATGACAGTACAACCTGCGATCCCCGAAAATGCTATTATTCCACTCAACTCCCAGAGATGCCTTCTGTTTTCCTTTTTTTGAAGCTGAATGATACCCGAGGGATAATTATCGGAAATCTGTTCCTGTTCACTTTTTTCCCCCGGATCCATCCCGCAAAGGGGGCAAATCTTAAATCCATTATCCAGCTCGACTCCGCAATTAAGGCATAAAGTCATGCTCTGTACTTTTAGTTGTTATTCAAAATTCTGACATGAATTCCAGCATCCGATAGATGCATAAAAATATACCTCTCAAGATCACGGGATTGTGTGATATTTGAAAAACAGATCCTCATTTTACCTTTATATGAAACCAGTGCGCAGCATACCTTCACATTTGTATTGGGTGGAGGCGGAATGAGCCCGATGGAATCAACCAGCTCCTCCATTTCTTCCGGAAAAGTCATAAGTCCAAGATTAGTTACCATCCCTGTCCAGCGCTTTGAAGCAAGTTTCCTGTAAATGGAAGCTATAACCATTTTTTTAATGAACAGTGGCAGAATCCTGACGATTAAAAGCTTTTCCGGACTGACATTCGATGACAGGAATCGTGATATCTGCTTGATATCAGTACTTAACTGTAACTGGTGATGAACTGATGTGAGTATCTCTTCAAATGTATATGTCCCAAGTCTTACATCAATTTCCGGTAAAACAAAAAGAGAAAAATTACGCATAGTTCTGCTTTTATACATTTTTCTCATGTTAATAGGTACTTCAATCCTCAGGACTTTTCGTTTCACCTTTTTACTTTTCTCATTCCAGGAATTAAAGATCTTCTGGATCGAAAAAAAGTAAACTGCCACAAAATACTCAGTAACAGATACTTTATGCCTCCGGGTTAGTTCAAGAATTTCATCAACTTTGACCTCAGCTCTAAGCACTCTCAATCTTGGTTTTATATTAAGCCTGAAGGGAAGATGCCAGGCTTTAACAATTTTGACAGGAGGTGGCAATTTCTGAAAGTACTTATTGTATCCGTCTTCGAACTCCTCATCGGATACCGGCGTTCCGGGCAGGATTATATCTCCGGGTGAATTGATATGTCTGCCAGTAAATGTCAGATAGGTATAGATCAGGGATTTCAGGTATTCCATTGCGCCCCCACCATCGGTCAGAATATGAATGAATTCGACTGAGATCCTGTTCTTTTTGACGAGCACCCTGTATAAAGGTTCGTTTTTCCTTGTTATGGCAAAAGCAGTGCATGGGATTTCTTCTTCAACCTGAATACGTGGCATCTGATTGTTGAATTCAAGGAAATGCCAGAATATCCCGCTTCCCAGGGAAACGCTGAAATACGGAAATCTTTGTGAAATAATTGCCACCGCTTCTCTGATAGCTGAGTATTTCACAGGTTCCTTTAAAAATGCAGTTACCCGGAATACAGTAGTAAGATCTTCTGAAGCAATCGCCGGAAACAGTTTCGCAGCATTATCAAGCTTAAACCACCCTCTCTCCAGAATAGATTTTGTCTTAATAGTTCCCCTCCCTGGTTAATATATATTATATTCAATTACCTTGAATGTCCTTTAAAAAAAGACCATATAACCTCATTGGCATCAATATCCCTGCAGGTTTTTCCTATTTTCCATACAGGCAAATACTGTAAACCACCGGGCCAGGTATGTCCCCCGCCATCAACGACATAAAGAATTACTTCTGTTCCGTCATTACCATTACGATATTGCTTCCTTGTTACTCTTGTGCCATCCTTTGGATTTTTGTCAGGCTCCTCGGTCACAACAGGAGTGGTTGAACACATATTCCGGTTTATCCAGAATCCGATTGATTCATCAACGGACAAAACTTTACCCAGTTTATAATTGCGGAATTGTCCCTGAATTTCACCCCCCTCAAATGGAACCAAAGGATCATTTAAATTATTTATGGCCAGCACTGACACGGGGTTTGATGGCGAGCAATAAGGATAAAGCATGACCGGAATATTTCCATCTACCGGAGCAATAGCAGCAATTTTATTAGATAGTTCACAAGCCAGGCGATATGACATTATAGCTCCATTTGATATACCTGTTACATAGACCCGCTTTGGATCTATGTTGTAATTCATGATCATGGAATCTATTAATGCAGAAATGAATCCGACATCATCAATATTTTCCCTGTGAGCACGGTCTTTTGCTTCCTGATCCATTCTGCCATCATTCCAGTTCAGCTCAATTCCATCAGGATAAACTATCAGGAATCCATCCGTATCAGCCATTTTATTAAATCCTTTTCGCGTAAGCAGAATCATGCTCACTCCGTTTCCTCCCCTGCCATGCAATGCAATAACCAGTGGAGACTGAACAGATTTATCATACCCTGAGGGAATGTGAAACTTAAACTTCCGCTTCAGATTATCATGTATAAATGAGGCTCTCTGATTACTTCCTGCAAGTGCAGGAAAGGATATCAGATTAATTCCGGCCAGTACTGTTAAAAATGCACCCAATCCGGTATTAAAAAGTGATTTTTGTTTTTGGCTTTTCATGATAATCTGTTTTGATATCCTGCCCTTCAAAAATTCACGTGCATACAAAAATACTTATTAAAAGAACACCGGAAGGCAAATCAGGATTTTGTTTAGCTTTTAAGTGCGGCCAATATTCTCTCCGGAGTCATCGGCAACTGGTATAATCTGGCACCTGTAGCATCAAAAACAGCATTTGCGATCACACCCCCCATGCAAATTATTCCTGGTTCCCCCCCACCTGCCGGCGGCTGATCTTTATGCTCCAATATAGTTGTGTCGATTTTGGGGACCCAGGAAAACCGTGGTATATCATAGGTATCAAAGGAGTGATTTTTGATATCCCCGCCCTGAAACTGTATTTCCTCTGTCAAAGCATATCCTAAACCCATGGTGATGCACCCTTCCATCTGTATTTTCGCACCCTGGGGATTAATGCACAGACCCATATCCTGTACACAGGCCACACGAATAACCTGAACGTGACCAGTTTTTTTATCCACCTTCACCTCTGCCATATGAGCAACACTGGTCCCGACATCTGTTCCGCAGGCAATTCCGAAACCTCTGCCACTCGGGGTCTTTGCAGGTGAGTATCCGAACAGATCCGCTACCGCTTTCAGCACTGCAATCATTTTCTCATCCTTCAGGTTTTT
>CAZKMH010000345.1:0-4506 GCA_964553395.1 uncultured Rikenellaceae bacterium
AACGCCACTGCCGCTCCTGGAACACCACTTCCTCCTGGGGCCCGGCGGAGCAGCGACTCATGCTTTCGGGGGGGTATGAACTCTATCGGTCGTTTTTGCGCTCCTCCGGCCGATAGGTCAACCGGAGCAGGGCGAGCAGGACCGTGAGGAGGGCGAACAACCCGACGACCACGGCGCCCTGGAGCCGGCGCTGTGCCTGGGTCCGCCGCATTTCTTCCAGCCGGCGGTCCAGCTCGGAAAGGGGCTCCTCAAAGGCGGCTGTGCCGGTTCGTATCCGCCCTACGTCGACGGTGTGAAACAGCCTGTGAAAGGCGTTGCGGACCTGGAAAAGGCGAGCCTCCATGTCCGTTGTGTTGTAACCGATCCGGTGGAAACCGCGGATTCGCCCGTCGATCCGGGAGATCAGGGCGTCGGTGCTTGCCAGCGCAGACTTGATCTCGTCAGCCCGGCCGTAACCGTGGCAGGCCGTGCACCGGTCGAGGTTGATGAGCTCCGGCGTAGCCTCCGCAATCGCATGGGCCCCGTGGCACGTGACGCATTGGGGTCCGCCGCGCCCGAGCGCCTGTCCGTGGGCGCTGTCCATGTAGTCCTCCGCGACCCCGGGATGGCAGCGGGCGCACAACTCGGGAATTTTCGCGTCCTTCGGAACCCCCCGAAATCCTTTCTCAGGGCTCATCGCTTCCATGCCGGGGTCGGAGGGGTCTCCCCCGTGACAAGATGCGCAGGTGATGCCGTTGCGCTCATGGATGCTCCCGGTCCATTTCCCCACCGGCTCGCTCAGGGCGGCCTCAAGCCCCGAGTGGCACGCAGTGCACGAAGACCCCTTACCCCGATCCTGCCCCTGTGCGGACACGGGAAGAACTGACAGAAGCAAGGTGAGGGCGGCTGCCGTCCGAGCAAGCCAAGGCAACCTCACGAGAGATATCCCCACACGGTCAAGACCACATACAGCAATACGCCGAGCGCGAACAGGGCCACGAACACAGGGCGCCGGGCAGGACGTCGCTCCACCCCCCGGTCGAGGAAGGGGAGCAGCAGGAGGAAGGCCACGGCCGCGATCTGCACGGCCACGCCCGCGATCTCCCAGGGGAAGAGTTTGAGTATCTGATAGGAAGCGACGAAGTACCACTCGGGCTTGATCCCCGTCGGGGTGGAGAACGGATCGGCCGGCTCGAATGCTTCCGGTGGAAGCAGGAGGGCAGGAGCAAAGAACACCACGGCCATGAGGATGGTCAGAAAGAAGGAGATTGCCAGGAGGTCCTTGGTCGCGTAGTTCGGGAAGAAGGGGATGCCGCCGGGATAGTCCTCGTGGCGGAACCGATTCGGCGGTGGGTTCGGCCGGTAGTCTCGCCCGAACGGGGGAGGCGACACCCCAATGCGCCTCACGCAGACGAGATGCGCCAGGACCAACAGTCCGAAGACGAACGGAAGGCCCATCACGTGCAAGGCGAAGAAGCGGCTCAAGGTCGCTTGCTCCACGCCGGGGCCGCCCCGCATGAGATGAACCAGGGCCTCCCCGATCACCGGGAGAGAGCCGGGGGATTCCGTCGCTACCGTGGTCGCCCAGTAGGATAGCTGGCTCCAAGGCAACAGGTACCCGGTAAGACTCATTCCCAGCGAGATGAGAAGGAGAAGGAATCCGAGGACCCAGGTGAGCTCGCGAGGGCTCTTGTAGGATGACATGAACAGAGTGGACAGCATGTGCAGCAGTAGGACCAGGATAAGCAGATTCGCCCCCACGGCATGCGACAAGCGGACGAACCAGCCGAAGGGGACCTCATTCATGAGCCTCTGCACGCTTGCAAAGGCCTGTTCCGTTTCAGGAACGTAGTAGATCAACAGGAGGATTCCGGTGACGAACTGGATCGCGAACAGGACGAGAAGCACCGACCCCAGGGTGTACCAGACGTTGATGTTCCGCGGCAGGAGGTACTCTGTCAGGTTCTTCTGCAGCAGATCCCGCAGGCCGAGGCGGATGTCGAGGTATTCGAATGCCCTTCGCTTCCAACTCATGTCTTCACCTTGCGGATGACGATCTCCCCCGGTCCGGCTTCGACCGCATACCGCGGCAAAGGCTTGGGCGGAGGGCCGCCGAGAACTTCTCCGTCCTCCGAGAACCGCCCGGCGTGACAGGGGCAGAAGAAAATCTTCTCCTCCGGCCGCCAGGTCACAACGCAACCGAGGTGCGTGCAGACCGCCGAGAAGGCAAGGAACCGTCCCGGCGATGGTTGCACGACGACGGCGGGATGCCCTTGGAACCGGAAGAAATGCGCCCCGCCAGCCTCGACTTTGGAGCGGGGCACGGCGACCTGCTCTTCCCCCCCCCGTTTCCTCTCGGGGAAGAGAAAGCGCCAGAGTGGCCACACACCCGCTCCGGCCAGAATCACGCCTACCGCTCCTGCGAGAGCGGCGAGCACGGACCGGCGGAGTGACAGTTGGGGATAGGGATCTTCACCAGAGGCGTTCATGTGCGTGGTCGAAACCTTTCCGAGGACGGGGCGGGGCGTCTTGCCGAATCTCTTCACTGCAGGATCCTGGTCTGCGCTATGGAATAAGCACCCCAATGATGTCCAGTATACTGCAACTGGGAAAGGTGCCGCATACCCGGAAGGGGGTCTCATTGATATCGAACGAGTTCGATGCGTTTCTCTCGGAGATGCTCCCCCCCTTTGGGCTTTGCCCGTCCGCGTACCGGCGCCGCAATATCAGGAGGCGGATTGTCCGGCGGATGGAATCGGCGGGGATCCACGAATTCCCGCGCTATCGGGACCTGGTTCGGCACGATCCGACGGAGCGGGAGGCGCTTCGTTCTCTCCTGGTCGTCACAATTTCCCGATTCTTCCGGAACAAGGAGGTGTTCCAAGTCCTGTCCCGGGAGGTTCTCCCTCAATTGGCCGCGAAAGGGACACCCGCCGCCATCTGGTCCGCGGGGTGCGCCGCCGGAGAAGAGGCGTACTCGCTCCGCATCGCCTGGGAGGAACTGCAGGTTAAGAAGCCGTACCTCCGATTGCTTGCCACCGATATCGACGCGGGTTCCCTGGAGCGCGCTGCGGCAGGATGCTATCTGAAAAGCAGCCTCCGGGAGGTTCCCGACGCGCTCCAGAGGAAATATTTCGAACAGGAGGGCGAATTGGTTCGCGTCCGCGAGGAGGTGAGACGCTCGGTGTCATTCCGGAAGATGGACCTGCTGCGAGACGGCTCGCCGGGGCGATTCGGCCTGATCCTGTGCCGCAACGTGGCATTCACGTATTTTGGGCTGGCTCAACGGCTATCGGTTGCCGCGATGCTCGGCGCATCGTTGGAGGAGGGGGGATACCTCGTTTTGGGCAGGACGGAAACCTTGCCAAAAAGGAGTGCCGATCTCTTCGAGCCGGCCTTTCCCGCCGGGAAGATCTACAGACTCCGGGCGGGCCGAAGTTTGGGGCAGAAATAAATAAATATAAAAATTTCGAACTGAGGACATATGTATCTTCCACCCGGAAAGCTGCCTGCCGAAATCCTTGAACGACTGCTCCGTATTTACACGACGTCGATTCACGGAGTCGTTGTCGGCGCCTCGATAGGGGAAGACGCCGCGGCGATCAATTACGGGGATAAATATCTCCTCGCCACGACAGATCCGATCACCTTCGTCTCCGAGGACATCGGAACCTATGCGGTATTCGTCAATTCGAACGACATCGCGACGATGGGGGGCAGACCGCTGTGGTTTCTTGCCAACGTTCTCCTCCCCGAAAAAGGGACCACCCCCGAACTCGCCGAGAAAATCTTCGGTCAGCTTTCCTCCGCGTGCAGGCGCATCGACGTGGCGTTCTGCGGGGGCCATACGGAAATCGCCGTCGGGATAGACCGGCCGATCGTAATCGGCACGATGCTCGGCGAGGTGGAGAAGAACCTGCTGATCACCACTGCAGGGGCGAGACCGGGGGACGACATCCTTCTCAGTAAGGCGATAGCCATCGAAGGCAGTTCGATCCTGGCGAGGGAGAAAGGCGAGGAACTCGCGAATGTATTCGGAGAAGAATTCATGCGCAGCTGCAGGAAACTCGCGGAGGAACCTGGGATCAGTGTCCTGGAGGACGCACGTACTGCAGTGCGACACGGCAGGATCCATTCCATGCATGATCCTACGGAAGGTGGCCTGGCGAACGCTCTTCACGAGGTTGCGGCAGCAGCGAATGTTGGACTTGTCGTCGATGAAGATCGGATTCCGATCCTGAAAGAATGCAAGGTCTTGTGCAATCACTATGGTCTGGATCCCCTCGGCTTGATCGCCTCCGGATGCCTCCTCATCATGGTCGAATCCTCCGACAGCGAAGAGGTGATACGTTCCCTGGGGAAGGCCGGCATACCTGCCGCGAAAATCGGAGAAATCGCACAGAAAGAGCAGGGGGTAAAGATCCGGAGCGGACAACGACTCAAAGACGTACCGATGTTCGCCCGGGACGAGATCGCAAGGATTCTTGAAAAAGCTTAAAACATCGGGTTGATGACGTGAGGCGGTCT
>CAZKMH010000346.1:0-4489 GCA_964553395.1 uncultured Rikenellaceae bacterium
ATAAATAAAATAGGTGAAACCTTCGGTCATATTGACATTTTGGTAAATAATGCAGGAGTTCAATATCCGGCTGATGATATCATGAAAATCACCACAAAGCATTTGCTTGAAACTTTTTCGGTAAATATTTTTGCAATGTTCTGGGTAACAAAGTCAGCTTTGCCATTCATGGGCAAAGGAGCAAGTATTATAAATACATCGTCAGTTACAGCATATAGGGGAAGCGCGGGTTTAATAGACTACAGTTCCACAAAAGGCGCCATTGTTTCCTTCACACGAAGCCTGGCAGCCAATCTCGCTGAAAAAGGAATAAGAGTGAACGGAGTTGCACCAGGACCAATTTGGACACCTTTGATTCCTTCTACCTTTGACCCGGAAAAAGTTTCAACATTCGGGTCAGATACGCCAATGAAAAGGCCAGGGCAGCCAATTGAAGCCGGATCTGCTTATGTATTTCTGGCCAGCGATGATGCCAGTTACATAACAGGCCAGTTTATTCATGTTAATGGAGGAGAAATTATTAATGGTTAATTCCCTCTTGTCATTTAATCTTTAGTAAATTTTGCAATGAGAACTATCTGGAAAGGATCAATCAGTTTCGGGTTAATAAACATTCCGGTAAAAATATATACGGCTGTGAAGGAAAGCGCTCTTGATCTGGATATGCTCGACAGCAAGGATCATTCGAATATTAAATTCAAGCGTGTTAATGAAAATACCGGCAAGGAAGTAGAATATAAGGATATTGTGAAAGGTTATAAAATCGAAGGTGAATATGTTATTCTCGATGATGAGGATTTTACAGCTGCCGATGCAAAGAAGACCCGGACAATAGAAATTCTGAATTTTGTCGACCAGAAGGAGATAGACAGCATATATTTCGAGAATCCCTATTTTCTCGAACCCGAGGATCAGGCTCTGAAGGCATATGGTTTGCTGCGCGATTCCCTGAAAGCATCCGGCAGAGTCGGAGTTACTACCTTCGTACTGAGAAACCAGGAAGCCCTGGCTATCCTGAAACCTTATGGCAAAGTGATAGTTCTCAACAGAATACGTTTTAACCAGGAGATACTGGATCCATCCGAACTTAAGCTTCCTGAAATTTCTACAAAGAAAAGCAAGGAAATGGAAATGGCAAACAAGCTGATTGATCAGCTCACTGAAAAATTTGATATTTCAAAATACAAGGATACCTACACGGCCAAGCTTTTAAAAATCATTAAGAACAAATCAAAAGGCAAGAAGCCTGTCGTTCCCCGGTTGCGTGTCGTTCACCCTCAGAAGGATCTGATGAGTATGCTGAAAGCCAGTCTTGAAAGCAAGAAAAAGAGAGCGTCCTGATTGTATATTAAGGGTTTGCTGAAAATACCTTAGTCAGAAAATTTTTTTATAAGTTTATTAAGGTTAATACCTTTCCCCAGGACAGGCAACCATAAATCACCTTTCTTTTCTATCCTCTTTAATATTGTCTTTATTGTAAACTTATCGGGCGACAGGTTCCTGTTCACCTCACTCCACTCAAGTGGTGTTGAAACAGTCGCTCCTGGCCGCGGCCTGACGGAATATGGAGCTGCCAGGGTCTGACTGCGGTTATTCTGAAGGTAATCGAGATAGATCTTATTTTGTCGTTTGCTTACCGTTCTTTCTATACTTGTGATATCCGGAATTTGCTGATGAAGAGTAGTAGCGATGAACTTAGCAAATATTTTTACCGAATCATAATCATACCTGGCTGCTAAGGGTATATAAATGTGCAAACCTCTTGAGCCTGATGTTTTGCAGTAGCTTTCCACCTCAATGCTTTCGAGTATTTTTCTGATTTCAGCAGCAGTTTCGGCTACTTTTCTGAAATCAACTTTTTCCGGATCGAGATCTATCACCATCCAGTCGGGGTTTTCCGGATTTTTGATTGTTGAATTCAATGGATTAAGCTCAATACATCCAAGGTTTGCCATATAAAGCAGCGTTGCTTTATCGTTGCATAGTAAGTAGTCTATATAATCGCTTTTTGAGTCTGACCTGACTCTGGTTGTTTTCAGCCACGATGGAATTTTATCCACATCAAAATCTTTCTGGAAAAAGCTGGGTCCATTTATTCCATTGGGAAACCGGTTGAGTGACTGTGGGCGGTTTTTCAGGTAAGGCAGGATAATTTCAGCTGTTTCATTGTAGTAATTAACAATATCTCCTTTTGTGATACCATCGTCAGGGAAGTATATCTTTTTTTGATTTGTCAGATGAAGAGTGATCTTTCCTACCTTATAATCAAAATCATTTTCGTTGCTCATTACTTCAGTACCCGGTACCATTTTTGCATTTTTAATATCATGATCTTCAATAATTTCTTCCGGTATGGGCATGCTTACCTCCTTTGCACCCTTGTCAATCCTGAGTCCCAGATATACAGGATGGCGCAGAATTCCATCCTGGGTTCTTTCAGTGAATTTTACCTGACAGACATAAAGAGGATCGATCCATTGTATTTTTTCCCTTATTACTACTTTCTGTTCTAAGGGTGATGTTTTTCTGAAGATTGGTTTGAACTTATTGTACAGATCTTTAAGGGTTTTTTCGTCGAAACCTGTCCCGCAGTTACCAATATATTTAAGCTCCTTTCCCTTGTATTGTGCCAGAAGGACAGAACCAAAATATTTTCTCGAGCCTTTTGGTTCTGTGATCCCTGCTATGACGGCTTCCTCTTTGTGGGTAATTTTTATCTTCAGCCATTCCCTGCTCCGTGTTCCTGTACCGTAAGTACTTCCAGCCGCTTTTGCTATTATGCCTTCATAGTTATTTTTAACTGCAACTTCAAAAAAGGCTTTGCCATCTTTGACTATGTGTTCAGAATAGAATATATTTTTAAACTTCTTGTCAATGAGTATTTTGAGAAGTTCTTTCCTTTCAAGGAGCGAAAGACTCCTGGTATCATTACCATCGAGATTCAACAGATCAAAAACATAATATTTAATATCACCCTTTCCTGTTTTCTGATAGTTCTGCAAAAGCTGGAAATCCGAGCGTCCTGTATTATCTTCAACCACAACTTCCCCATCCAGGACAGCTGAATGTTTCAGCTTTTTTAGCTCATGCTGAATCGGTTTGAATTTTTCATCGAAGGAAAGCCGATTGCGGCTATAAAGACCGACCTGTTTATTATTGATGACTGCGATTGTCCTGTAGCCATCGAATTTTATTTCGAATACCCAGTCTTCATCATCGAATATTTTCGTGGCTAACTTTGCTAACATTGGCTTAATAAACCCAGGTACAATGTTTGCCTGATCCGGTACTTCTGCATTAATGACTTTGTTTATTTTTTTGCTACCCGGCGTTTTTTCTTTTTGTGATTTTTTATTAAGTGCCTCGATCGTGGAAGATGAGACCACCGATTTATCTTTTTTGAGAATATCACTTTTCGACGCGTATTTATCATTTTTTTTAATCAGCAGCCAGGCATCTTCTTTCGAATCGTGAATTTTGACCAGGTCAAATGCACCCTTTAATTTTTTTCCTTTGAGAATAAAACTTATATGACCTTTATGCAGACCGGCTTTTAATTTTTTCTCCGCGTTCTCACCCTGTTTTATATCAATAGCTGTGTAAAATCCATTATCCCAGATAATTACATTTCCAGCTCCATAGTTCCCCTTTGGAATATTTCCTTCGAAATCCTTGTAATCATAGGGATGATCTTCTACCATTACCGCCAAACGTTTGTCGTCGGGATTCAGGGATGGTCCTTTTGGCACTGCCCAGCTTTTTAAAACGCCGTCCATTTCCAGACGAAGATCATAATGAAGTTGTTTTGCGTGGTGCTTATGAAGTACAAAAATTAATTCTGGCTCCACTTTGGTGATTTGGCCTACAGGTTCAGAGGTTGATCTGAAATTGCGTTTTTGCTTGTATTTAGTGAGCGTCATCTTTCAGGAATTTGGTCCTCCAAAATAAACAAACCGAGGCCTAACTTGTTATACAATTGTCAATTTTCCTTAACATGATTCTAACGCGAATGGGAATATGTAATATAATTTCGAAATAGTTTAACGTAAGATATGGTGAATAGAAGCAATTTTGCCATATAATCATTTGCTGAGTAATTAAATAAGAAAAAATATTTCACTTAAAACGAAAAGCGATGAATACAACTGAACTAAAAGGAAACTGGAACGAGTTAAAAGGCAAGCTCAAGAAAAGATTTGCTGTTCTTTCTGACAACGACCTGCTCTACGAAGAAGGAAAGGAAGATGAATTATTTGGAAAACTTCAGAAGAGGCTTGGTAAAACCAAAAGCCAACTCGAAGAACTTTTCGATGAATTGAAATAATTATAAGCTATAATTACAGCAGTAAAACCGTTGCCGAAAAAATGCCCGGATTTCATTGGATAACCGTCTACGGCGACAACCTTAAGGAATCAGGGTATGCTTTTAAAAAGATTGGGATAGAGTTGGAAATACTCAGCTGAACCTATTTTGTAAAATCCATTGTTA
>CAZKMH010000347.1:0-4469 GCA_964553395.1 uncultured Rikenellaceae bacterium
ACGAGGATTCTAATAGTTCGCTTAATGGAAACTTCCTTATTAATGAATATCAGTGATAAAAGCAAATTGTCTTTGAGGGACCAAAAAACATGAGCGGTATTGTCCTTGCGAAGTATGAAGATGGAACGGAGAAACTCTTGCCAAAAGCGACTTACCTCCGAATGATGAGAGCTGGAAGAAAATTTGTGTTACTAAAGGAAATGCAACATTGGAACGACTTGCAGTAAGAAGTTAAAATTTTGTTGGGTTGATTCTGAGCGCACACGTAAGCTTGATGGTTAATTCTTTAGTTGGCAGGTGTACCAGTTCCAAGTTTCGTCAGCTATCTTCTCTGAGTAGCGTGACTTCGAAGCTCCATATTGCATCGCCGTTCGAGACTGAAAAACCAAAAAACTAAGCGTTTGACGGTATTTGGTTTTTCTTTTTGAAGATATATCGTGTTTCGGAATATGTCGAGTTCTAAAGGAAGTTATATATTGAATCTTACGACACTGATGTGTAGACAGGTAAAACAAAACAACAGTTCAGCTAAACATACAAAGGAAGAAACAAAATATGACCGAAACAACCCTCATGGAACCAATATACGTAACCCATGAACCCAAAAGAAAAAGCGTCAACCAGTCAGACGCGAAAATATTGGAAGCCATAGATGAAAGCCTTGACATATTTGGAGAAGCGGTCAAACAGTTTGTGTACTTCCATCTAGAAAGTAACTGCCATATGAGAAAACAAGATATTCCCCGCAGAATTGAAGAATTCGCCATAGCGATAGAAGGGATTTTCGGAAACGGGGCACGCCTGATTCAGATTAGGATCATCGAAATGCTTTATTCCAAGGCAGACGAATTCCAGTACTACCCAAACGATGAGGATTTAGTTTTCAAGGATTACATGCAGAACATGAGGAAGTTCATGAAAAATTCTTTCACTACTTGATTCATAAAATCGAGTTTCTCATTTTTCTCAAATCTTTTCTTAGCATGGCTTTCGGTTTCTTCCTTTTTCTTCGGTTTCCTCCTTAAGAATTCGCAATCCTTATGTTTGAGAGGCTACGCGCAAGATTAGACGAAAAGCTTGGTCAGGATACGCAAAAAAGGTTTCAGTGAATGGCTGAAGAGAGTTTAGTTACTCATTCCTTCCCATAACTGTCTTAGGTCGATAGCGGTTTCTTCGTATTTCTTAGCATTCATATTGACAAGTTTTTTCAGCCTTTCATAAGCATCTTTATCGAGAGATTTGTTCCTATACGCCATGTACAATTCCTCTAATTGTTTCTCTGTTACCTCGCATTGTTTAGTCTTTTCTTTGATGATTGCTTCCATACGTCTAATTTTCCTCTTGTTTGCGCCTTCCTCTTTTTTCACGATTAAAATTAGGGCTCCGGCCAAGAGAAAGACCATTAAGCCTAGCGGCAAGACTATGAGGTTAAAGTCAAGGGGGTTCATCTACAATCCACTCCTGG
Source organism: uncultured Rikenellaceae bacterium (assembly GCA_964553395.1). GTDB lineage: Bacteria > Bacteroidota > Bacteroidia > Bacteroidales > VadinHA17 > LD21. The sequence goes on from CAZKMH010000347.1 coordinate 1,466, forward strand.
TTTCAGCTGTCCACCGTATGAAAAGCTCTATGAGTACTAAGCTCTTGCGAATCCTCAGTAAATAGACTGTTTACTTATCACTCATATAAGTTTCAAGCGACAATTTCAAACTGGCACTAGTTTCTCTTCAGTTAAGAGCTTTTGCTTTTTCAAAGATTATTATCCTGTTTTTTTTGGCGGCTACCAGCTCAATCTGGTTTCTGGATTCATAAACTTCTTAATCTAAAACAAATTCATATTAAAAAATGCAGGTGTAGATGTTGAACAAAGTGAAAACTGGAGTTAACGGATTAGATGAGATGCTGAATGGAGGCTTGCCTTCTGGTCGTTCTATACTAGTCTGCGGTGGACCCGGTAGTGGGAAAACAATCTTTGGCTTACAATTCCTCTTAAACGGAATTAACGAGGAGAACGAGAACGGCTTGTTCGTATCTCTGGACGAGAGCATAGAACACATTAGAGAGGATGCGGCGGGATTTGGCTGGGATTTAGAGAAACTGGAGAATGAACAGAGACTCACCATAGTTGACGCTTCTCCGATACGCACTATTCCAGGAGAAGCAAAAATTAGCGAAATAAGAATAGGTAAACGAGACTTCAACATGCCCAGTTTGATGGACGTCATAATGGCGAGGGCAATGAAAATGAAAGTAAAACGCGTTGTTGTAGATGGCATAACAAACCTGATTATCCAGTATCCCCAAATCTTTGAACAACGAATGGCCATGTTAGACTTGCTTGAAACCGTCTCTAGCTTAGGATCCACAAACATCTTGACTGGAGAAAACCGTGCAACAACGATTGCAAGAGAAGTGTCAGCTGAAGAATTCCTGTGTCATGGAGTCATCGTCTTCCATGTTTTCCGCGAGAACAGTCAAATAGTTAGGGCAGTGCAAATCGAAAAGATGCGGGGCATGGCTCACGACCAACAGATTAGACCATACCAGATAACGAGCAAAGGCATCAGAGTCTATAATGAAGAAGAAACATTGGATATTCCAAACGAGCTTACAATCACTACTTAAGCTGCTGTTTTTTTTATTTATTACTTTTTTGTGTGCATCACTTTTGTTCTAGAAAACTTATGCCTTTTTGCATGCTAACCTCAAAGGTTACCCACTTGTCGAGATGTTCCTGTCCCCGCAGTTTCTTTACTCGCATCCTTCGCAACCTCTTTCCTTTCTCTTCAACAAAATCCAGTTCCACTATACCATCTACCGCCTCTTCAATCCTGTTGGCAAAATCTGGGGCAACCGTTTCTTTTCCTAGCGTAAAAACGAAGACATCCCCGTTTGCTTTAATCTTTGCGCCGCGGTCTTGAAGGAACCTCACAACTCTGGATACCTCAACTTTTGTGAAAAGTGACGTTGCGGAGTCTAAGAACAGAGCTTTTGGTTTTTGCGATACTTCGCTTAACGCGGTTGAAATCATGATGCTTAAGTCTGTGAGGGAGAAAGGCTGGCCTACAAAGTACTTTTCCTCACTTGCCACCTTCGCTGTAGAGGAATAGCAATCAACAAACGAGAAACTGTTTTCTTCCTCAAATTTCGACACGTTCCAACCGAAAGTTTTCATGCGCTCGCGGACTCCGCTGGGCAACTCATCATAAGAAACAAACACACATCCTTTTTGTTCATTTAGCAATCGATGAGCAAGTTGTTGGCATAACACACTTTTTCCAGCTCCAGACTTTCCAAGCACCATGATTGTGCTTCCCTTTGGGATGCTTCCGCCAAATATTTTGTCAATGTAATCGAAGCCAGCTAATTCTCTTCGTCCATTCTTCTTTTTCTTTAAAGCAAATATCGCGAAAGGTCCTGTTGTAGCAGCTATTGCCAATGCAATGTACGGTGCCAGCCCAAGGAAGCCTGTATTGGCTGGGTTTTCTTGTTCCTGCGACTTGGCGCTCGAAATCTTGACAATTTGGCCTTCAACCATGTTGTTTGACAAGTTCGTTTCATCAGGAATACTCTCCGCAATAGCTTTCAATCTGCTTTCGCTTGGCAACAGTCCAGACGTGTTCCAAGAAAATACCAAATCCAACACGGTATTCGGTGTCAAACTAACAATCTTTCTCCCAATCTCGGTTTCGCCGTAGGCGAGAGTTACATTAAACGTTTCGGTTGATGTCCCATAATTCTTGACTGTTACTGTTATGTCAATTGTTTGACCAATTTGAACCTCTCGTTGAGCGACACTTACGTTTTCTATAGAAAGATCGCGAATGGTGGTATGAGTATTGTCATCGTTACCATTATCATTATTGTTGTTTTCGTTAGGAGAAGTATCGTCGTTCGGAATTGGCTTTGGATTCACTTGCATTACTTTGAGAATAGAATCAGTGCCACCATGATTATCTGTTACTGTCACTGCCACGTTGAAGTCTCCTTGGCTTCTGTAAACGTGATAAATAATCGGGCTGTCTGTTACTGTAGTGTTTCCGTCGCCAAAATTCCATGAGTAACTGATAATTTGCCCGTCTTGGTCAAAGCTTCCTGTAGCGTCAAAAAGTATTGTTTGGTCAACTGTTGGATTTCCTGGCGAAGAAGTAAAAGAGGCAATCGGATTAGCATACACCGTTATGACCTTCGTTTCTACATTAGATAGCCCCTCGCTGTTGGTTACATTCAATTGTACTTCATAAGCTCCTGGCGAAAAATAAATGTACATTGTTGAGGGCGTGGTTGAGATTGTGCGGTTTCCATCTCCAAAGCTCCATGAATATGACGTGATCATGTGATTATTTGACGCTGATGTTGAGCCGTCAAAATTCACGACTTCCCCAACGTGAATTACGGAAGAAGAAATATTGAAATTCGCTTCAGGATTGCTTACAACTCGTAATTGGCGATAATAAAATGCGTTAAAGCCTTGGTTATCGGTGACGGTCAGCAAAACACTGTACGTTCCCTTCATGGAGTATGTGTGATTTGCTATGGGCGTTGATGTATGTATGATTTCTCCGTCTCCAAAACTCCAAAGGTAATCAACAATGTAACCATCC
>CAZKMH010000348.1:0-4458 GCA_964553395.1 uncultured Rikenellaceae bacterium
GCGATATTGAGATCCTTGATTGCCTTACGCCGCGACACGACCTGGAACGGTTTGGAATTCTCCTTGTAGGCAGCATAAGGCATGCAGATGTCATGCTCGTAAACGGTTCAATTAACCGACGCGATAAAGAGAGACTCCTTGAGATTTATAATCAGGCACCAAGACCTATCCTGGTAGTTGCCATCGGGGCATGCGGCTGTACGGGAGGAATATTTGCAGAGGGTATAACTTTTGCAGGGCCAGTCGACAAAATTATACCGGTTGATGCATATATCCCTGGCTGTCCGCCGAAACCTGAGGCTATTATTGCGGGAATTGTGAAACTGGTCAATAAATAACAGACAGTTGGCAGTTAGCAAGCAGTGAGTGATGAGTGGTGAGCGGTGAGCGGTGAGCGGTGAGCGGTGAAAAAAAGAGTTAAGAGTTTACAATTAGAATAATGGATACGGATCTGGTAATAGAAAAACTGAGGGAGAATTTTGGTGCAGGGATAACTGAGGTTGTCACCAAAAGTCCGAGTCGTGTTATTGTTTCAATAAAACCGGATCTGATCCTGAAGGTTGGAGAGCATCTGTATAAAACTGCCGGATTCAGATTCATAATTGCTTCAGCCCTTCATACAAAGAGGGGATTTGAGATACATTATCATTTCAGTATGGATAAAACCGGTCTGGTGCTGAATATCCATGTTGTGCTCGATAATGAGAACCCGCAGATTGAATCGCTCTCAAATATGTTCAATGCTTCCAACTGGATAGAAAGGGAAATGCATGAACTTTTTGGCATCAATTTCCTGAATCACCCTAATCAGGAGAAACTTATTTCCGAAGGTAACTGGGCGGAAGGCGTTTATCCTTACAGAAAGAAATTTAAATAAGTACGGAGCAAAGATGAGCAGGAAAACACTTATACCGATCGGACCTTACCACCCCTTGCAGGAGGAACCTGAACTGTTCAAGCTTTTTTGTGACGGGGAGATTGTGAAGGATATTAAATGGGAAACCGGCTACAATCATAGGGGAATTGAAAAACTCAGTGAATCAAAGACTTATGATCAGGTATTCTTTCTGGTGGAACGTATCTGCGGTATCTGCTCCACTTCACATCCCTTTGCTTTTGCAAATGCTGTCGAGGAAATTGCCGGAATTGAAATCACCGACAGGGCAAAATATATCAGGTCAATAATCGGAGAACTTGAACGTTTACACAGCCATCTTCTCTGGGTCGGACTCGCAGGGCATTTTCTGGGATACAACACAGTCTTCATGTGGGCCTGGAAATACAGGGAGCCCATACTGGATCTGTTTGAAATGATTACCGGCAACAGGAACAGCTATGCGATGTTCAAGGTTGGCGGTGTACGCAGGGACATCGGGAATGAAAAAATACCTGTTATCAGGAAGATACTCAGTGACGTAAAGAAAAAAACAGACCTGCTTACCGGTGCGGTGATGGACGATCCTGTAATACACGCCAGAACTAAAGGTGTGGGTATTCTGACAAAACAGGATATATTGGATTATGCAGCTGTAGGGCCGACTGCAAGGGCTTCCGGAGTGGCAATTGATGTAAGAAAGGACGATCCATATGCTGCTTATCCACTTATCAACTGGAAAGTAATAACAGCTGAAGGAGGTGATGTGTTCGCCAAAGCAGAGGTGAGACTGCTCGAGATGTATGAATCGATCTCAATAATTGAACAATGCCTTGACGGACTTGAAAAAGTGAGTGACGGAGATGTCAATGTCAAGGTCAAAGAGATCCCCGAAGGGATTGGATCAGGACGTGCGGAAGCTCCAAGGGGCGAGGTGTTCCATTTTGTTGTATCTGACGGCTCCAATTCACCTGCCAGACATAAGATAAGAGCCCCGAGTTATGTTAACATTGCAACCTTCAAAAAATCGTGTATCGGACAGACCATTGCAGATGCAACTATTTCTCTGGCTGCCGTCGACCCATGTTATTGCTGCACGGAACGCATGGCGGTTGCTTATGATGCGAATTCAGGACAAAGAATAATGAATGCCGGTGAACTGATCAGTTTATCTGCAGACAAAAGCAATGAACTGAAGAAAGAACTTAACCGATCGAAATGAATGAGCTTATCTCCATATTCTCCGAGCCGACTGTCGGCGGTTTTCTTCAGCTGCTGATCCTGTTACCCCTTGCAGCCGGGATGCTGTTATTGCTGGTTCCGGATAAATTCTTAACTGCAAAAGGAATTTTCGCCCTGATAATAAGCCTTGTTTCAGGTTATCTTACCCTTGCATTATTCAGTTCAGCCGTTCAGATTGCAGTCTTTGATGAGGTTATCGGAAAATCATGCATTTCGATATTCGGCACCAACCTTTTCCAGAGTCCGGACAGGTACTTCACATTTACCCTTGATAATCTGAGTAAACTTATAATACTGTTTATCAGCCTGTTTGCTATCTTAGTACTTATTTATTCACTCGTCTATATCAAAGCAGGAAGGGCAAGAAATTATTACCCATGGGCTCTTATTACACTTGCCTGTTCCTATGGAGCAGTTTTATCTGACAACCTTCTGTTATTTCTTGCATTCTGGGGCATCCTTGGCATAACCCTTTATAAACTGATTCCGGGACGGGATGAGGAGAGTTCAGCTACGGCCAAAAAAACCCTTATTCTCATTGGTGCATCGGATTCTGTGATGATCATAGGCATTGGCATGTTGTGGAGACTGACCGGTTCCTTAAGCATGGAATCCATCTCTATGCCAACAACCAATATCCTTTCCGTAACTGCATTTGTTGCGCTTCTGGTCGGATGTTTCACCAAAGCAGGTGCTTTTCCTTTCCACACATGGGTACCGGATTATGCAAAGGATGCTCCGGCCTCTTCATCCGCACTGTTGCCCGCCTCGCTCGACAAACTACTGGGGATTTATTTCCTGGCAAGAATGACCATGGATGTCTTTGTCCTGAGTGAGCTGATGAGGCTCTTGTTGCTCACCATCGGAGTAATTACCATCATCATTGCTGTTATGATGGCTCTTATGCAACACAATTACAAAAGACTGCTCGGATTCCATGCAGTTTCGCAGGTAGGTTATATGATACTTGGATTCGGGCTTGGTTCGATGATAGGTGTTGCCGCAGGTCTGTTTCATATGATCAACCATGCCATGTACAAAAGCGGGCTCCTGCTTTCAGCCGGATGCGTAGAATACCGGACCGGCGAAAAAAATATCGAAGAACTTGGCGGTCTTTCGAAAGCTATGCCGGTAACATTCTTTGCGGCTATAATTTTTGCAATGTCTATCTCCGGTGTGCCACCCCTGAACGGTTTCGCATCAAAATGGATGATCTACCAGGGAATAATCGATTTTGGCTCCGGATCCGGTATTGCCAGCAAGCTCTGGGTAATTTGGCTCGCATTGGCCGTATTTGGATCAGCCCTGACCCTTGCAAGCTTTGTCAAATTCATCGGGGGGATTTTCCTTGGCCGCCGTAAAGATGCATTTGAAAAAATACGTGAAGTCCCTGTTCTGATGTGGATACCTCTGGCTCTCCTCGCATTGTTTTGTATTGGCTTCGGCGTTTTTGCAACTAATTTCATCGTTCCAAAGCTCTTCATGCCTGTAACGGGAGAATTTCAGTTTACCGGATTCTGGGATTCATCGTTTGTTTCTTTGCTTGTCCTCATCTCTTTTGTTCTGGGGGTAATCCTTTACCTCGCTCTCAACATTAAGAAATTCAGAAGGGAAGACAGCTTTATCGGAGGGGAAAAAATCCAGGCTCAGACCAGTTATGCCACAACTGAATTCTATAAGACTTTAGGTGAATTCAGATTCTTTTCCTGGATTTATAAAAAGGCTGAGGAGAAATGGTTTGATATTTATGACCTGTCAAAGAAATTTGTGCTCTGGGTGAGTCACCAGTTCAGTGAGGCCCACACTGGCGTACTGCCCGGCTATATTATCTGGGCGTGTGCCGGATTGATTGTTATGTTGCTCATTATGATATAAATAACTGAAGCAAAATGGAAATTGCCATATCCATAATAACAGGTCTGATGATAATCGGAGCATTGTTTGCCATCCATGCAAAGGATCTGCTTTCAGCGGTTATAGCATGCGGCATTGTAGGGTATGGTCTGGTGATCTGCTTCCTGCTGCTTAAAGCTCCCGACCTGGCAATTGTTCAGATAGTGGTCGAGACAATATCCCTCATAATAATGGTTGCGGTCGTCCTCGACAGCTCACGGGAAGAACCATATTCAAAACCCGATCCACAAGGGTATGTCACTGCGGTAACGGCTGCATTCCTGGCGATAGTATTGTTTTACTTTTTCAGAACTGCTTTAGGAACACTGGATGTCTTTGGTGAAAGTACATTACGGATGGCTGGTCCGTATATCGAAGGTGCAACACAAAAAACCGGTAGTGCAAACCTTGTAACAGGTGTTGTTTTTGATTTCAGGGGATATGATACT
>CAZKMH010000349.1:0-4455 GCA_964553395.1 uncultured Rikenellaceae bacterium
AGGGGGTTTGGGGGATGAGTACGTGTGATTTAAGAAGGGGGCCGAACGTAAAAAAACAATCCCGCAGGGTTGTTTTAGTGAGGAGCCGGCCTGCAGGGCTGCAAGGGGATGAGTACATGAAAAACAGGCAGTAACGGAAATTCAGTTATTGAGGAAAAAACTGTCAGTATTTTCTTCCCGTATTAACAATAAAAACATCCATTTTCCGCAATTGTTCCCTTATTTTGTAGAGTGTTTCAAGGTTCACTTCTCCAATTACATATTTATATTGTTTACTGCTAAAGAATTCCGACACTTCCTTAAATCCAAACAATTTTCTGTCCTTTTCATTTTTGTACCTAAGATATATTTCCAGCTTAAAGTTCCTTGTATAATTTGAAACAGTACCCTGCTGGTACTTTTTATATTCATACCTGTAACCATAGGAGTTCGCTGAGATATCAGAAAGAACGGCACTTCCGGTGGCGTGACCTCCCGCTCCCTTCCCGCTGAAGAATTGCTTGTCTGCGAATGCTGCCTCTGTGATGACCCCATTATATTCGTTATCAACATTATACAGATATTTGTCGGATGAAATGAAACGCGGAAGGACAAAGCTGGTTATCGTATTTTCATTGGTCTTGCCTACAAAGGGAACAAGCTTGATCTTAAATCCTTTCTCTTTGGCATACCTGATGTCAAAAGTTGAAATTTTGTTTATTCCGTAATGAAATACTTCTTCAGGTTCAAGGAACATACCGTAAGCATGACCGGTTATTATACAAAGTTTAAATTTTGCATCCCAACCCTCTATATCAAGAGACGGATCAGATTCCGCAAAACCCAGTTCCTGCGCCTCTCTTAATGCTCCGGCAAAGTCAATCCCTTCGTTGTACATTCTGGTCAGAATATAGTTTGTTGTACCGTTCAGTATGCCGCGAAGGGAGTGGAGCAACTCATTATCATAGTACTCTTCGAGATTCCTGATTATAGGAATGCTTGCTCCCGCTGAAGCTTCATAAAGCAGTGAAACATGATGCTTTTCCTGAAGATCAACCAGTTCCTTAAAATGTTTAGCCACCATAACTTTATTTGCTGACACTACATTCTTACCGTTTTTCATGGCAGTTGTTACAATTCTAAGGGCCTCATCAGCATCATCAATCAGTTCAACCACAAGGTTGATTGAAGGATCATTCAGGATATCATTTTTATCGAAAGTAAAATTCGACATAGGTATCCTTCGTTTTTTATTACGATCCTTAACGCATATTCTTACAATATCGGCTTTGAATCCACTGCTGCTGTTAAGGACATCATGCAAACCCTGGCCAACACAGCCGTAACCGAATAACCCTATTTTCAATTTTTCTCTTGTCATTTTCTCATTTTAATTTGTATTACTCCAGAATTTACGAACAACATCAGAGACATTTACCAGGTCTCTTACAGTGATTAAAGGAAAATCCCTCAGCCATGGTTCCCCGGTTTCCGGATTTATTGATCCGGGTCCGGTAGTTCCATAACACGATCCCAGGACATTCGCACAGACAATAAAAAACTTGTCCGGGTCAAAAAGTAATCCTCCCCCCACCATCCCGGGCCACCAGGCTTCAACGTCAGAGCTGGCCGTAAGTGCATGGCATATCCAGATTGTATTGTCAGCATCTCCGTTGAGTGTTCCATAGGTATTGTAAGCTATTTCCAGCTCCGGAAGTATTGCTCCTGTCTCAGTTTTAAAAGGTTGTTTAATTATTAATTTAGTCATAAAACCTTTTTAAAAGCCTGTTCAAAATCATAAATAATATCATCGATATGTTCTATCCCCACAGAAACCCTGAAAAGACCGGGTTCAATTCCGGCAGCCAGTAGTTCTTCCGCAGATAGCTGTGAATGCGTGGTCGTAGCAGGCTGAATAATCAGAGTCTTTGCATCACCCACATTTGCCAGATGGCTTACAAGTTCAAAGTTCTCAACAAGTTTTGCAGCTTTTGATTTATCTGTTTTCAGAACGAAACTTAAAACACCTCCGGCTCCTCTGGGAAGATATTTCTTTGCCAGTTCATAATATGGATTTCCGGGCAGCCCGGGGTAAATTACCTTTTCTATGGCCGGATGTCCCTGTAACCACACAGCCAGAGCAAGCGTATTCTGAACATGCCTTTCCATCCTGAGAGAAAGTGTCTCCAGTCCCTGAAGAAACAGGAACGAATTGAAGGGACTTATAGAAGGGCCAAGGTCTCTTAATCCCTCAACACGTGCTTTCACGATAAATGCTATATTACCTGATGGAGAAGACTGGGAGAAAAGATCACCAAAAACTATCCCGTGATACCCTTCAGCAGGTTCTGTGAAAACAGGGAATTTCCCATTGTTCCAGTTGAAATTGGCTGCATCAACAATAACCCCTCCGATGCTTGTTCCGTGTCCGCCTATCCATTTTGTTGCAGATTCAGTAACTATATTTGCCCCGTAATCTATCGGACGAAACAGATAACCGCAGGCACCGAAGGTGTTGTCTACCACAATCGGAATACCGTACTTTCCGGCTAGTTTTGAAAAAGCCTCAAAATCGGGGATATCAAATCCGGGATTACCGATTGTTTCCAGGTAAACAGCTTTTGTATTATCATCAATCAGCTCTTCAAACGAACTTATATTAAGATCTTTAGCGAACCGGCATTCAATCCCGAAATTGGTTAATGTTACCTTAAACTGGTTAAATGATCCACCGTACAGGAATGGTGAGCTTATGAAATTCTCACCTTTTCTTAATATTGTAGAAAGTGCTAAAAACTGGGCAGCATGTCCTGATGAAACTGCCAGGGCTGCCGCTCCTCCTTCAAGAGCAGCTACTCTCTTTTCAAATACATCAGTTGTCGGATTCATTATGCGGGTATAAATATTACCCGGTTCGGAAAGACTAAACAAATCAGCAGCATGTTTCGTATTTTTAAAAACATATGATGATGTCTGGTACAATGGAACTGCCCTTGATAAAGTCTCCTTATCGGGCTGGTGCCCTGCATGTACCTGAAGTGTCTCAAAATTTATATTTCTCTTATTCATTGTGTATATTATTGATTATTAATATTGTATAAAATTCATAAATAGATGAATCATGTCATCGTTATGATCCGGTGATAATCTGTAGCTTCCTGATACGGAGCCTAGCAGCACATGCTCATAGGCATGAGCGGCATGATAAAATTGTTGTGGTTAAGATGAATTGAATTCATTGTTTCCGTGTTTATTTTTATCATCTCCCGGCTTTCCGGGATTAGGTTTTGGCACCGTTTTCCTTTTAATTCAGGATTGGTTGCCAGGGTTTCGCAGAGCCTAATCTCTCCGCCCTTCTTAATAAAAATCAAACACCCTTTACTGGCAGGAATATTTGATTTGTGAGTGCAAATGTATAAATGATTTTGAAAATTACAAAAAAAAATATATTAAATCTCAAAAGGTGGTTATAGCTGCCGGCTTCCTCATTATACTTATATTTACTTTTGACTCCGATGAAAAAAGTATTGATGAAATTGAATTTTTGCAGTCTCAGCAGTGGCAGCAGCGAATATCAATTCTGAACCGTAATATGCCAACGAATTTGATTTCATTTTGATAGAAATCTTAGCCGGACTTCCCAAACCTGTCAGTTGCCTTCTTTTTTAGGTTAAAGTTCCTGTGGCTTGTCGTGTTTAATGAAGGTTTTATTATCAAGTTCCCTGAAGGCTTCATCAAGTTCTTCTCTGGTATTCATAACAATAGGTCCGCCCCAGGCAACCGGTTCTTTAAGCGGTTTGGCGGCTATAAGGAAAAATCTTGCTCCATCATCTCCTGCTTTAACCAGGACTTCATCAAAGTCAGAGCTGTTTGCTGATGAACCAGACATCAGGATAGCACAGGCTTTTTCTTCAAATTCCGCCAGTGCATCATCCGCAGCTAAAGTCCCATCAATCAGATAGAGAAATAAAGTCTGATCGTTGGAGGTTTCCTGGTAACGCCAAACGCTATTTGGTTTTAAAGTAACATCCAGATACTGAACTTTTACATATTCACCTTTCACTGCCCCGTGATTATTCCGGTAGTTGCCCGATAAAACTCTGACGGTTTCATTTTTTTCCTGAATCTCTGAAACATCCTGCTGTCTGATATCACGATAGGCCGGTTGGGTCATTTTATCCTTTTCAGGAAGATTAACCCAAAGCTGGCAGCCTAACATTCTTTCGGCGGCCTTAGGCATCTCCTGGTGAATAATGCCTGATCCTGCAGTCATCCATTGACATTGAAGATCCCGGATGACTCCACTGTTACCTAAGCTGTCGCCATGTTCTATTTCTCCCTTTAACAGATAGGTGACTGTTTCAATTCCACGGTGAGGATGCCATGGGAATCCGCTGATGTAATCTTTGGGATCGTAAGAATCAAAACCATCCAGCAGTAAGAAAGGATCAAAATCCTTAACTGTCCTTAATCCCA
>CAZKMH010000350.1:0-4437 GCA_964553395.1 uncultured Rikenellaceae bacterium
CTATCGGATTACTGGCAGATGCGCCAGGATTCATCATTCTCAACAAATTATCGTGATGCTCGCCGGTGATCCGGGGAATGATCATCCCTCCAGCCGAAAGGGCATCAGTAAGCATCACTGCCGGACCACCGGCATGTGTTATTATAGCTATATTCTTACCCTTCTGAGGTTTATGAAAAAATACCGATGCAACGGTTGTAAGTTCTTCCCTCCCGGAACACCTGACGATTCCGGCTTTCCGGAAAAGTGCTTCCACGGCCGAGTCGGATGACACAAGTGCTCCGGTATGGGATGACGCCGCCCTTGAGCCTGCTTCGCTTATTCCTGCTTTTATTGCAGCAATTCTGCATCCTTTCCTGATGAGTGACGAAGCATGATGAAGCAGCTTATCCGGATCGCGAATGCTTTCGACATAAATAAGCTTGATTCTTGAAGAGGCTTCCGGATCGAAGGTATTATCCCAGTATTCCAGAACATCTTCAACACCTGTCTGGGCACTGTTGCCAACTGAATAGACGCTTGAGAAATTCACCCCTTTAGGAATGGCTGATTCAAAAATGAAGACTGCCGTAGCTCCGGAGCCTGAAACAAAATCGCAGCCTTTACTGTTAAGTCCCGGAACCGGAGTGGTGAAGATCCCGCTGTATGACTGACTGATCACCCCGATGCAATTGGGCCCGATCAGAGCTCCACCGGCATCAGTTATTATATCTGCTATCTCTTTTTCAAGCTTCCTCCCCTCTTCCCCGGCCTCGCTGAATCCGGCCGAAATTATTATGAATGCCCTGGTATTCTTCTCCTTAACAAGTATCTCAACTACCGGAAGACAATGCTTTGCCTGGATAGCCAGAATTGCCAGATCAACCTGAGGTAACTCCGTCACACTGTGGTATGATTTGATACCCTGAACAATATCATGGCCTGGATTCACAACATGCAGCTTCCCCTTATACTTCCCGTCGATTATATTTTTCAGGATCTTTCCCCCCGGTTTAAAAAGGTCATCCGATCCCCCGATAACAACAATGCTGCCGGGATTTATCAGTATTTCATTTATCATTTTTCAAATCAGAGTGAGGAGCGAATTATAGCATACCCGGAATTAACACAAAAGCAATATAAGAATAATAAACTGTAAAAAATCAAACAATGGTCATTTTAGGTGAGCAACAGGTTTGTTTTCATGGGGAATATCTTAACTTTGCATGATGATTGAACAATTGTTCACATTTATCTGCTAAATGAAAAGACCGAATTCAGTTCCCGCTGAACAATCCTGGGTTGAAAAAGAAAAGGTTGAATCGGTGAAAAAGAAAATGAAGACCGACAGATTTTTTCACTATCTGGCAGAAACATTTAAAACGATGAGTGATCCCACAAGAACAAAAATAATTTTTTCCTTATGCCAGGAAAATGAATTATGTGTTCGGGACATTGCTTCAATTATCGGTACTACAAATTCTGCAATCTCCCACCAGCTGAGGATATTACGGAATATGCAGCTGGTAAAATACAATAAAGTAGGTAAAGTAACTTACTATTCACTTGACGATATACATATCAATAATCTTTTTGCTGAAGGATTAAGGCATGTAGAGGAAAAATAATTTTTTAACCTGACAGGTGAATGTGTGTTCATATATCAACATAATATTATTAAATGAGCGGCATAAAAGTGCAAACAAGTCTGATTGATATTGAAGATGGCTCGACAGCGATTATTATTTCAATAACAGGCGGTAAAATAGTCACAAAAAGATTAGCAGATCTGGGATTGAAATCAGGCACACAGATAAAATTAATAAGAAGCACCTGGTCATCAGGGCCTGTACAGATTGAGGTGTGCGGATCAAGATTAGTATTGGGCAGGGGATTGGCATCAAAGATAATCGTGGGGTTGAAATGACAGGTGAAGACAGGATTAATATTGTTCTGGCGGGCCATGGGAATACCGGGAAATCCACAGTGTTTAATTTTTTAACGGGGCTGCATCAGCATATCGGCAACTGGGCGGGTAAAACAATTGAGAAATGTGAAGGTACACTTTACTATAATGATCACACTATTGATGTACTTGATCTGCCTGGCATTTATTCTTTAACTCCATATTCAGTTGAAGAAGTAATATCCCGTGAATATATCATTCATAAGCACCCCGACTTTGTAATAAACATCATAGATTCCACAAATCTTGAAAGAAATCTGATTTTCACTCTTCAGCTTTTAGAGCTTGAATGCCCGGTTATTCTTGCTCTGAATATGATTGATCTGGCAAAAAAGAAAGGGATCACGATTGATTTTCAAAAACTTCAAAGTATATTAAATGTTCCTGTAGTGCCGACAATTGCTTCCCAAAGCTCCGGGCTGACCGACATTATCGATCAGGTAATTGAATTGAAAGGGAAAAAATCAAATCACAGTATCCCCAAATTCGGCAAAGAAATTGAGAATTGCATTACTCAGTTAACACTGGTGCTGCATGCTATTGATCCTCTATATCCTGCAAGACTGGTAGCTATAAAGCTTCTGGAAAAAGATATTGAAACAACAACATTAGTACGGGAGAAATATCCCGAAATTCTGGAAAGAGCAAAACAGCTTTGTGAGAATCTCGAAGAAATTCACGGGCACGATTCTTCTGTTGTGATTGCTGATGAAAGAAGCCATCTTGCATCTCAGATAACCAGAGAAACAGAACGAATTACCCCGGGTAAGAATATAATGTTAAGCGACAGGCTGGATGCCATCACTACTAATAAATTCTCAGGTTATCTGGTGATGATATTGATTCTGGGCGGAATGTTTTTTACAGTATTCAGTTTTGGCAACTGGCTTTCCGGATGGTTTGATACAATATTTAAGGACTGGCACGGCTGGTGGAACACCAATATCGGAACTGCATTTCCTGCAGCACTGGGGTGGTCGGCAATTGAGGGCGTCCTGGCTCTGGTTCAAATTGCCTTTCCCTATATTCTGCCTTTCTATATTATATTATACGCGCTGGAGGGTTGGGGTTATATATCCCGTATTTCCTTCCTTATGGACAATCTGATGCATAAGATGGGGATCCATGGTAAAGGGTGCATCTCTTTTATAGTCGGATTCGGCTGCAATGTTCCTGGTTGTCTCTCATGTCGTATTATGGAATCAAAACGTGAAAGATTTATTACTGCTGTCCTGGTAACACTTGTGCCATGCTCGGCCGTATCAGTTATTGTGTTTGGCCTTGTGGGAAAATACGTAGGTCTGTTGTGGGCTTTAAGTTTATACCTGCTGGCAATGGTTGTGATATTTATAGCAGGTAAAATATCTTCCAGGTTCATAACAGGAGAACCGGTGGAACTTATTATGCCAATGCCGGACTATAAAATGCCTCAGATCAAAACAATAATTTACCAGACATGGGATGCACTGAAGGAATTTATATTTATCGCAGCCCCGATAGTCGTAATTTCCGGGGTAATAATTCAGGCTATTAATTTAGCAGGCTGGATGCCGGCAATTTCTTCGTTTTTAAGTCCGGTAACGGTAACCTGGCTGGGACTGCCTGCAATCACAGGCATCCTGCTTATTTTCGGAATTCTGCGTAAAGAACTGATCCTGGTCATGCTGGCGGCGTATCTGGGAACTACCAATTTTTCAGATGTCCTTACCTCACAACAAATGATCACGCTTGCTGTTGTCAGTATGTTTTACATACCCTGTGTGGCTACAATATCCGTTCTCTGGAAAGAATACGGATGGAAGAAAGCAATGGCTATCTGCATCCTCGAAATCCTGTTCGCGCTGCTACTGGCAGGTATTGTAAAAAGAATATTGGATTTTGTTTTCTGAAAAAAGTTACCTCAACCGACAAAATCAGGAAAATTTATATGAACGAATTTGACAAAAAAGCCGCCGACTGGGACATGAATCCCGATCATTGGAAAATATCCGAAGTTGTTGCAGAAGAGATAAAAAAAGTCATCCCATTAAGAAAGGAGATGACTGCCCTTGAATATGGTGCCGGTACCGGAATCACAAGTCTCCTGCTTAAAGATTATATAAAAGTGATCACTCTGATGGAAAGCTCATCTGAAATGGTTACAGTAATCAATAAAAAGATTGAATCGAAAAAAGTTAAAAATTTGAAAGCTTTGAACTTCGATCTGGTACACTCTGATTATGAGGCGGAAAAATTTGATCTGATCCTTGCTCAGATGGTGCTTCATCATATTGCAGATATTGAGAATATCATAAAGAAATTTTATAATTTGCTAAATTCAGGGGGGTACATGGCAATTGCTGATCTTTATTCCGAGGATGGCTCATTTCATGGTGCAGGTTTTACCGGACATAAAGGTTTCAATATAGAAAACTTATCAATCCTTATCAGGAAGCAGGGATTTACAAACATCAGCTACCGGCATTGTTTTGTTATAACCAGGAATATTTCGG
>CAZKMH010000351.1:0-4433 GCA_964553395.1 uncultured Rikenellaceae bacterium
TTTATTCCTCCGGTTAATCTGGAAGCAACCTCCTGACCTTTATTATAGAAAAGTAGTGTTGGCGAAGATTTAACCCCGAGTTTTTCAGCTAAATCACGGTTTTGCTGGCGGAAGCTCTTAAGAAATCTAACATCATTTCCATAAAGCAGAGAAAGGTCTTTAAATTTAGAAGCAAGTGCTTCACATGGAGGACACTCGGTTGAGTAAAAATCGAGGACCACTTTATCAGACTCCAGGACTTCTTTAACGAATTCAGATGAATTAATCTCTTTCATAATTATTTTAAAACTCTTCTTTAGTTATATTTTATCGTTGAAATATGCTGAAAATCCAAGTTCCATTAATTCCCTTACAGGCCTGCAATCAGGAGAGCAGATATTACCGGTCCTGTTTTTTGCCACTGATCCACACCCTCCTCCACAAGCCAATTGGAGCGAACATTCACTGCATCCGGGGATTGATTTTACATCCCGCGTCTCCCATTGTTCAATAACTGACTCCTTACGCGAAATTTCAGGATAAAATGTTCCAAGTGATTCATCAGCTTTCCCGACAGTTGCGGTACATGAATAAATCTTTCCGGTGTAATCGAAGGCCCATTCAGTTTTACACGCAGGGCATGAATCAAAAAGAGGTTCCGGAAGTTCACCGTTTTCGGCAAGAAATTTTGAAACAGAATATGCCGGCTTGTAAAATTCCGGAATATGCGGGTGAATCTTTATCATTTCAAATATACTTTCGTAAAGTGATATCCTGTCAAAAAGCTTATCAGGAGACGACTGACAGTGATGTAATTCATAATTCCGCCCGATCTGGGTTTTAAAATGCCGGCTTTTTGTCCAGCCTTTGTCAATTGCAAATTGCGCAAGATCAGACAGGCTGGTAATATTTTCCTTATCGATGACCATACGCAGGTTGACATCAATATTATGCTCCAGACAGGCATCAATTCCATTAACTATTTTTTCAAATGTCCCTCCTCCTCCTTTCAGGAATCTGCGCTTATTATGAATTGATTCAGTGCCATCCAGGGTTACCTGAATCTCCCTGATTTTTCCTTTTCTTAAAACAGGAATATACTCTTCGAGGAAGTATCCGTTGGTTACAAAACTGAGTGACAGATCAGCTTCAACTGACTTGTTGATGATGGATGTAATTATATCCTTTTGCCTGGGGCTGTTTAGTAGTGGTTCACCGCCGAAAACTGTAATATATTTTCTTCGGGATGCGAATTCCTTTTTCACATAATTGAAGAAAGCATCAATTACATCCTTATTAAGCTCATTCCCGGGATTCTGATAATGATCCTGATAACAATATGAACATGCAAAATTGCAGCTGTAATTTGTTACAAAGAATATCTGGATCTCATCCTTTTCCCTCGATTCGATAAAATCAAGATATTTCCTTCGATACTCCCTGCTTTCATCGGATTCATCAGTTACATAACCTTTTTCAATAAGTTCATCAAGAAATGCCTTATCCGTGAAACCGGCTCCTTTCCTGATTGTCTCTATCTTTCGGGCATCAGAATTGCCGAGGATGTCGGCATTACCTGAAAGCAGATTTACAATAAAATGATTTTCAGAATCCCTGATCCGGGAAAAAATGTTATATCTGGAATATTTCATTTAACCGCAAAGGTTCATAAAGTGGATCTCCATGGATCTTAAAGGGCAGTGAAAGTAACACCAGTTGATCAGTCGTGACAACCGGCTACCGTTCTGGATATTTTTGCACAGCACTGGGCCACTTTGGTTTTGATCCTGTTTACTCTGGTTTTAATAAGACTTTTCATTTTCCTTAAAATTTATTTGATTAGCAGTATTTCATTTATCGCTTTGACCAGACTCTCTTTTGGAAGTGCACCCATAGTTACTTGTGGCATTCCCTTTTCAGGGATGAACAACAAAGTTGGCAATCCCGTAATTCCAAGCTTCTGAGCAAGTATTTTTTCTTTTTCAGTATCGACCTTAAAGACATCTATTTTACCTGCATATTCCTTTGCAATTTCTTCAACCAGAGGAGATAACTGCCTGCAGGGAGCGCACCAGTCCGCATAAAAATCAATTATTGCAGGTTTTTCCCCCTCAAACTTCCACTCTTTGTTTATTTCATAATTATAAATCATTTTTTTAAAGTTGTCATCCGAAAGCTGGACAACATTACTTGCTGCTGTACTTTTTGTTCCGGGGTCACCCGGCTTATCAGCCTTACACTCACTGAAAACTAAAGAAAGCATAATTATTAAAAGAAAAGAATACTTTTTCATTACTGTCATATTAAAATTGTTATTAATCATTTTATCCGCAACTTTATTTTTATTATGGTTTTTGGCCAATAACAGTCCAGCTTGACACCATTACCCTGCCTTTTTCATATGGAGCTGATTCCTCAATGATCTTTATGGATGTGAATCCTGCTTTCAGGAGCTGCTCCAGGTATTCATTACGGGTTACTGATCCGGCCCAGCATTCCGAAACTGCAACCGGATCATTCCTGTATTCTTCGGGGACCGGATTTACTGAATAAATATCACTTACAACAAACCTGCCGCCTTTCCTGAGGATCCTGAATACCTGATTCCAGACCGCCTGTTTATCTGAGGAGTGATTGATTGTACAGTTTGATATAATAAGGTCAGCTATTCCGTCGGCAAGCGGTATCCTGTCAAGAGGAGAGTTGATGAATTCAACGTTTTCAACGCCTAGCCGGTCAGCTGTATTCCTTGCTTTCCGAAGCATTCCTTCAGAGATGTCAATTCCATATACAAAGCCATGGTTTCCAACTGTTTCTGCCAGCCTGAGAACATCAGTACCACGCCCGCTGCCAAGGTCTACGCATATTTCTCCTTCTTTGGCTTCAGAATAACTAATTGCTCCACCACAGGAGAGACAGCAGGATGATTCCGCAAGGTTGCTGTATCTTTTATCAATTTCCCTGTAATCCATTATTACTTATTATTAATGCCTTGAAATAAACATTCCCTGTCATCCTACTTGCGTCCCGCACATGGTGAACCTGTAAGGAAGAAACCAAGAAAACTACCCATAATTATGCTATTGTAAGGATTGCTGGTGATTGCACAAGTTCCCGAGTTGCATCCAACAAAATAGTAATAAAGGAATCCCCCCGATCCGCCAATTACGACACTAAGAAAAGGTTTCCAGAAATACCATGATTTAAAAAACTCTTTTACAGATTTTGGTTTTGGAGTTATAGAACAATTTGGATCCATGATCGGGTATTAATATTATTTCGATGCAAAGATAGAATAAAAATTTATTAAATCGCAATAATATCACCTAAATCTTTTTATTATCACTATAATTTTTTAACTTTGCATCATAATTAATTGGAAATGGGGGCAATATTTAAGAAGGAATTATCAGAGCAACAGTTAAATGCACTGTTCCGGAGTGATGAAAAGTGTTTTGAGTTCCTTGCTGAGGTAAAATGGGAAAACGGATTTACCTGCCATAAATGCGGGAATAATAATTATTGTCCCGGGAAAACCCCATTCTCCCGAAGGTGTACGAAATGTAAAACTGAAGAGTCTGCGGCCGCCGGAACAATCTTTCATAACTGTAAGTTTCCTCTTCATAAGGCGTTCTATATAGCTTACAACGTGTGCAAAGGGAAAGAGGATCTTTCAACCTATGAGTATGCAAGGAGGTTATCTCTCAGGCAGATGACCTGCTGGAATTTCAAAACAAAAATCAGGCATGCAATTCAGCAGATGGATTCACTGACTGAAAATGAAAGGCTGTCAATTCAGAAAATATTCAAATAAGATTACCAGGATACGGTTTTCACTATCTCAAAAGTTTCGCCGGATGCAGCCTTCATGACTTTTGCTATTTTACCTGGCTGGCCGGATGCCATTTCAGCCCCATCAACGAGTGCCATATAGGTTCTGCCGTCATCCTTGACATAGACTGATATCCTGCATGGCATCATTACCGACATGATGCGCTCATCGCTCAGTTCGAGCATCTGACCCGAATAGACAGGTTTGCAGATTTCAATTACCTTGACTGGTTTAACTGTTTTTCCTGATTTTGCAAGAGACTGCTGCAGATCATGAACCGCCGGTACATTCCAATCCCTTCGTTCAGCTTCAGCAATCAGGAGATTAACTGTTTTATCAAAATCATATTTACTTGACTGTTCAATAACATATTTATTCTTAGTCATAGCCTTTCAATTTAGATCGTAGGTAATTATTCAGAAATTAACTTGTTCAAAGATAACAGCTTAATTAATTCATTTGTATCTCAAAAAAAATATTTTATAACATTTCTCCATTTTCTCGAACCAACAAAGAACCAGAAGGGATTTTCATTTTGGTTCAATGAAAAGATCAATGGCTTATTACGGCTCTGTTATGTTTTATAACGCATCTATTTTACTTAAACCCCCTTTCCCGTTTC
>CAZKMH010000352.1:0-4431 GCA_964553395.1 uncultured Rikenellaceae bacterium
CGCAAAAGCACCTTTGCAACACCCAAATTAGAAAATTGATATTTGAATATCAAATCATTATAATGGTTTAAGCGATATGTGCGGAAAACAGGAGATGTGTCAGTGATTTATAAATTTTCTTTGCTATTTATTTTTTCCTCTAACTGGTCTATTTTTTTATTCATTTCCCTGAGCTGATCTAACATTTCCATCATTACCGGATTTGATCTTGACAGATTCCTGAGCTCCTCTTCACGGAATCCAAGTCTGGAATCGAAATAACCCAATATCAAAGACAGGAGAACAAACAGGATCAGTAATACGGGTATAGAGATTAAAGCATATTTAAAGATAAACTCACCCCACGGCTTGTCCTTAAAGGATTGTAAAAACACTATTCCAATTAGAAAGAATTGAATGTATCCGATATACATCCTGGATCTGTCAAAATAGATCTTCCATCTGATAAATGACCTTTTATTAACTTTAATTTTTTGAGATTGCATCATTAATTTTGTTTAGCGTTCATCTCCCAATATATTAAAAATATCCTGCAAACGGCCCGGTGGTTGAGGGAATAAAAGTTTATTAACCCAACCGTAAAGGACCAACTCTAATGTGGTCAATTTACTCCGGCAGATTGTGATCAGATTGCCCGGCTTTTGTACTGTATTACATTCATTTAGTGGCGATTAGTATGTAAATGTTATTTCACTTCCAGGAATTTTATGAGATGTTCCGTGTAATAAGGTTCCTGTGTACACCAGAAAATATAATCTACTCCTAATTCATCGTATCCAAAATCATAAATCTCCTTAACAGTTACCTCTTGTTGTGTTTTAGGATTAGTTACTTCATAGTTTCCCCATTGGACAGCAATTCCTGTTTTTATCTGATTTGAATATTTCTTCAGAAATTTATAGCTATGATTCATCTGAGCCGCTCTATAGATTTTGATGTCAGGTCCTCCCATTCCGATTTTATTTTCTGCAGCAAACCGGTACAAACTTTCCAGGTACCCATTATCATCCAACGGCAGCCATTCTCCGGGCATAAAATTAGCGTATTGTATTACGACTGAATTCGGAAATGCCTCCTTTACTATTTTCATTTGTCTTAATATTGCCTCTCTGTAAATCCCGGGTGTAAATCCATCAGGAAATAATTTTCCGGAGTTCCCGAATCCAACTGCAGTTTCCGGAAGGTTAATGCCTTCTATCTTTCCATCAAATTGTTTTCCAAGTTCGTGTAATAGCTTGTAAAATCTTTGTGCAACAGCTGAATCCCACCTTCTGGCAATATAGCCATCCTGGCTAATAATACTGTCATTATCATCTGTCAGGTACTGAATGGCTACACCACCATTATACTCCGGTTGTTCAAGAAGGTATTGCGGGACATTAACCCTTATAGTATCGAATGTTACATCCTGGATTTGAATAAAAAGCTTTTTACCATGCCTCTCCAGGAAATCAAGGTCACTCCGGATATTGCTGAAATCATAATAATCTTTACAAGGTTCAAGTTCTCTCCAGGTATATTTGAGTTGTGCACCAATAAATTCTTCAGTGTTTAAAAAAGAGTCTTCCTGAATTCTGTCCCGGTCCAGGTTAAAAAAAACAAAATTACTGACACTCTTCTGTGCTATGTTATTGCTTGAAAATAAGATAAATATGATGATGCTGTAAATTGTTTTCTTAATATTTGATGACATTTTTATAAGTGTTGGGTTGTCACTTTTATCCTCACAGAAAGTTAAGTTTAAAACTTGACTTAAGGGCATAATGAAAAGAAGATTTAGTAACTTTATGAAGTTTGGATAAAACAAACCAAAATAATATTTCCCGGGATAAATTGATTTTCAAGCGATTTGCAATTTATTTTTCATTATAGCCGATAGGCAAATTAAATTAATATGAAAAAATTGTTTGTCCGGGTATTAACAGGCCTATTAATAATACTGAGCATTTCCTGCAGCCGGGAAAAGAAAGGAGTGAATTATAATTTTGATAACGTTCCCGACCGGATCTGGTTAGGAGAGGATTTCTGGGCAGTCCCGATGGAGGACTGGCAGATGAAAAACGGAAGGGTGGAAACCAACAGTCGGATTCAGAATGCCTCGGTTTCATTATTACCATATGTTTTAACCGACAGGCGGAAACCATTCAATATTTCAGTTGCTATGGGACTGCTGGCCGGGGGAGAAAATCCTGGTTCTGCGGGTCTGATGATTGGTGCTGAAGCCTCAGAAGAAAAAGATGTACGTGCAGCAGTTTACTTCGGACAGGGTATCAAAGCAGGAGTAAATACCAAAGGATTTGTATTTATTGGACTCAAAACCAAAACATTGCCAGACAATTTCAACCTGCATCAGTTCAGGATTGAGTTATCCGGTCAGCCTTCACAAAGTGGCTATACTCTGTCAATGAAGCTATTCGACAATGAAGATAATCCTGTTGTTGATCTGACCGACCAAACTGAAGGAAATCTTACAGGCATTGTTAAACTGGTAAATAATTTCATCACTTCTGAATCGCGGAACAACGGTCCAACGTTCTGGTTCGACAACGTGACAATAGGTGGTCCTAAATTTGAAAATCAACAGGGGAACCGTTTTGGACCGGTGTTATGGACAATGTACACACTTAGCCGAAATACCCTGAAGATTACGGCACAATTTCCCCCACTGGGATCAACCGAAAACAAGGAAGCAGTTCTTCAGGTTAAACAGCGTAAAGGCTGGACAACGTTCAAGTCTGTGGAAATGGATCAGGATGCACGAACTGTTGCCTGGAAAATTCAGGAATGGGATCCCACCTCAGCAAAGAGTTACCGTATATTGTTTAATTACATAAATGCCCTGGGAAATTCCGGTGTTGCAGAATATGGGGGTGAAATACGGAAAGAACCGGATAATACTGCTTTAAGACTGGGAGCCCTGACATGCCAGTATCATTATGGTTTCCCTTATTCTCCCCTGGTAAAGAACCTGGCGCTGAATGATCCTGATTTGCTATATTTTTCCGGTGACCAGATCTATGAACAAAATGGAGGATACCCCATCAAACGGCAGCCGGAGGATATATCTATCCTCAGTTATCTCGGTAAATGGTACATGTTCGGATGGGCATTCGGAGATCTGATGCGTAATATTCCGACTATTTGCACACCGGATGACCATGATGTATTTCATGGCAATCTCTGGGGCGAAGAAGGTATAGCTGCCCCGGAAGGTCCTACCAGGGGTTTTGTTCAAACTGTAAGATTTGTCAACGTCGTAAACCGTACTAATTGTGCCCACCTGCCCGATCCATATGATCCTACTCCGATTGCCCAGGGAATGAGTGTCTGGTATACAGGCTTAAATTATGGCCGTGTGAGTTTTGCCATTGTCAGCGACCGGATCTATAAATCAAGTCCCACAAGGGTTGCTACCTGGAAAACCCGTCCCGATCATCTTCTCGAACCTCTTGAGGATCCTGAAACGATTGATAAACCGGAACTGGAGCTGTTAGGTAAAAGACAGGAGAGATTTCTGGAGGAATGGATCCGCGATTGGCACAGTGTTGATATGAAAGTATTGCTTTCCCAGACTCTTTTTACCAATGTGGCAACCCACCATGGAACCTATGATGGCTACATTCTTGGGGACATGGACTCCGGAGGCTGGCCAAAATCTCCGCGGGACAGGGCTCTCAGTATTATGAGGAAGGGATTCGTCTTTCATGTAGCCGGCGACCAGCATGTGCCTTCACTTGTTCATTACGGGATCGATGAATTCCGGGATGCCGGATGGTGCTATGTAACTCCTGCAATTGCAGTTGGTTACTCAAGGTGGTTCCGCCCCGATGAAATGGGAATCCCGGTTGTAAACAGGCCAGAGCATAAATACCCAAACACCGGGGAATATATAGATGCATTTGGAAACCTTAATTATGTATACGCAATCGGGAATCCGGTTAACTTCTCCCAAATTAATGACCGTTATGAACTGGCAAATATAAAAAGTTCGGGATTTGGAATGATAATCCTCAACAGGGAACAGAGAACCATAAAGATGGAAGCATGGCGTTTCCTGGCAAACATTACAAATCCTCAAAAAGAGGACCAGTTTCCGGGGTGGCCGCTGACTATCAGCCAGTTTGATAATTACGGAAGAGAGGCCAAAGCATGGTTGCCCACACTTAAAGTCAACGGGAATCCTGATCCGGTTGTAGAAGTAATTAACCAGCATACCTCTGAAACAGAGTATATTGTCAGAATTAAAGGCAATGAATTTATCCCCAGGGTCTTTAGTGAAGATACCTTTAAAATCCAGGTGGGTTATCCTGAAACCGGGCTTTTTAAAACCTTTGAAAATATAAAACCTGTGAGTGTTATGGGTCAGGAGACTCTTAATATTGATTTTCAATAACCTGTTACAACCATGCAGAAAATAATAGGCACTACTTT
>CAZKMH010000353.1:0-4418 GCA_964553395.1 uncultured Rikenellaceae bacterium
TGCTCTGCGGAAGGAAAATCCCACTCAGTATAGAGGTATTGTTCGGCAAGCACAACATGTGCATCTGCAAGTGTTGAATCAAGAGAAAGTGCTTTTAATGCATAGCCCTTTGCCCTGCTTTTTGCATCTTCGGTTACTGCAGAAGTATGCCCGGCAGTCCCGTAACCGATTGCAAGCCCAAGATAAGGCAAAGGATCTGCAGGATCAATTTCAATTGCCTCATTAAAACATTTCACTCCTTTTTCAAAATCCTCCGGTGTTCGCTTATTCATGAAGTAAATTCCTCTGTCATAAGCTTTAAGTATTTCAGGATCATGATCCCTCTTACCTGTTAATTTTTTCTCATCCTGCGGTAAAATCTTGATTTGAATACCATCCATGATCCGGCGGACAATATCACTATAAATGTTCGTTATATTTTTCCAGTCCTGGACAAATGTTGAACTCCAGATATACTTTTCAGCCGGAAAAGCTTCAATTAACCTGACTTCAATCTGGAGATTTTCTGCAGAACCCTTTATTGATGATTCCACGATGTTATTAACGCTCAGTTCTTTTGCTATTTGCCGGACAGGTTCTTTACTATCTTTGAACTGCAAAGTTGATGCTCTGGGACGGACAATAAGATTACTCAGCTGCCCCAACTGACCGCATAAAGCATCCTGTATTCCTGATGCAATATAATCCAGATCAGAATTGCCGGTAAAGTTCGATACAGGCATCACAGCAATTGCCTTTCTGATTGTTTCGTCATATGAGGTTTTTTCTCCGGCTTTTTGTGTCAGTTTTGGAATCAGGAATATCAAAGCCAGGATTATCGCTAACCCCAGGGCAATAAGAACAACTAATTTCCCCGGTAACCTTTTTGGAGGGGCAAACGCTTCGGCTACAGATCGTGGCTTCTCTTCAATGTATCCTTCCTGCGTTCTTGTCCTGTAGGATTTGGCGGTCCGCTTTTTCTCATCGGGGTGGAGACCGTAAATTACATCCTTGACTGCATTAGCGACTTTATTAATCTGATCACGGTAAAAGGTCTTGTTCAGGTTTTTATCGGGATTGTCATCCGGCTTGAGAGGTCTGTTGACTCCGGCGCTCGAGTAGATAAAATCAATGGAACGAAGTCTGCAGCCCATTTCATTTTCCAGCAGTTCCGTATCTGTGGCATCGAGGTCGTGGATCTTTACAGGGATTATCCTGCTGCACACATTTCCGCCAGCCAGTCTTACATCCCTGCCAATCGGATCTGCAGAAGCCATTTTATTAAATGTGACGAATTCATTCTGCCATGCAAAGCTCCTGGGATCGCAATAGGTCTGTGAGATCACCGGCATGAAGATCAGCGATTTCAGCTTGGTCTCCAGGCTTTTGTCGACATTATGGATCTCAAGGAGACCATCATGCGGATTTTCATCAAAATAGATTGAGACATCTTCTTTAAAAGTTGCCTCAATTTCTCTTTTCAGGTGGTCGATGAATTCGGTCACCCAGCCATCATACTTATTATCTTTCTGGCGGTAGCTGATAAAAATGTCATACTCGAAACCCGGAATTATGCTTGCCATAGAGTTTAGGAATTTCAAGATTTATATTAAGGCTTTAATTCTGATTTTCAATCAAATTTACTCTTTTGTTAAATTAAAAACAAACATTTTTCCTAACTTAGGGGGCTGTCTTATAAGTCGATTTTAACCGCAAAGTTATCGAAGCAGGCGCAAAGGTCGCAAAGTCAAATCACTAATATTTAGCTCTTTGTGATCTTTGCGTATAACCTTTGCGATCTTTGCGGTTAATTGATTTAAACTTATGAGACATTTCACAAACTACCTAAGCTTAAGCTTACCTTGAATCAATTTTCCAAAGCTGACCCACTTCATGCTTTTAATACTTGTTAATCTGTTACCGTCTGATAATAAGTTTCTGCATAAATGATTGATCTCCTGATTCGACCTTCAGCATATAGATTCCTTCCGGCAGATCAACTGATAAAGGTATGTTTTCGCCGTCCAGTTCATTTGAATAAACCATTCGTCCATTCAGATCGTTAATTGTTATTTTTCTAGTATGATCCTGAAGGTCAGTAAAATCTATTATAAAATTACCCTCATTCGGATTCGGGTACATCCTGAACCATGGTTTTACCTCCTGTTCTCCGACACCTGTTATTGTCAGTGAAAAAGCGTGTATATAAGGATGGCTCCAACGCTTAAGTGCATCTTTGCTCCTTATATATAGAAGATGGTCACCTGCTGTCAGACCACCCAGGCTGGCAACAAATTCCATAGATACTTTACTCCCTGGTGCGACAGCAGCCACAAAGGTTCCCTTGCCAAAGCCGGGATCAGTGTCAATAAAGTATTCGATACCTGTTACATCCGCAGCTGAAGACGGAATCGTTTTATACAGATAGAAAACCTGCTGCCGGGTATTGCTCCAGCGACCAAGTTCATCCCGAACTCTTAAAACCAACATATGGAAACCCTGTGACAGGCTGGTTGTATTAACATTAAAGGCGAGCGACACTTTTTTCGCAGGGACGCTCACCGGGATCTGAGTTGCCACACCAAACCCGGGATCGGCGTCGATAAAGTACTCTGCCCTGGCAATATTCGACTCTGTTACATTCTCGGTCTCATAAACATAGAAAACCTGCTGCCGGGTGGTGCTCCAGCGGCCAGGCTGGTCACGTGCTCTCAGAACCAACATATGGAAACCCTGTGAAAGGCTGGCAGTACTGACATTGAAAGTTAATGCAACTTTTTTTGCCGGGATGGTGACAGGAATTGCTGAAGCAAGTTCAAATCCGGGATCTGTATCGATAAAGTATTCTGCCTTCGTTATATTTGACTCTGTAACATCCTCGGTCTCATATACATAAAAAACCTGCTGCCGGGTTGTGCTCCAGTGGCCATCGTCGTCGCGTGCCCTCAGGACCATCATGTGGAAGCCCTGTGTGAGTCCGGTTGTATTTACCTGGAAACTTAATGACACCTTATTCGCCGGTACTGATACCGGTATCTGGATTGCCAGTCCATAACCCGGGTCGGTGTCGATAAAGTATTCCGCCTTATTTATATTCTGCCCCGTACATAACAGGACAGAAAAAATAAATGCAATTATTAACGGTAGTTTTTTCATTGTTCACCGTGTTGGAGTGGCTATTTCCCTGCTTTGATTTTTATGGTGCATGATAGTCCGGAACCGGAATATCCGACACCGGGGATTGCAGCTTCATAAATATGTGGTAATGCCGGAATACCCGATAATACATACGGGGTTGGGCCGCCAAAAACTCCGCAATCTACACCTCCGACACCTGCCCCTGTAGCAGGCGAGACTGTTTTTAGTTTCCACTTGGCATCATCGCTGTAACTCAGGGATCCACTGAAGTCGACGAAAACAGAAGTCATAGCTACACTATATTTGTTGCCATTCTCATTGGTGCCGGCTGCAGCTGAAATGTTATTGGTGATTGTATTACCAGTATTTACAGATATCTTATTGGTCGTAGAGCAGGTTATATTGTTGGAGATTGTTGAATTGTAGACACTAATTGGGGCAAAACCTGATGCAAGTATAATATTATTGAGAATTTGAAATGGCCCGGAGGAACTATATGTGCTTATATTACTGTAGATAATATTGTTCGAAATAATTGAATTTTTAATTGAATAAGAATAACTACCACCTTGCTGTATATTATTTAAATAGTTTTGGGTTATAAAGATATTTTCAATAGGAGTTGGAAAATCATTATTAAGAGATATTGAGCTACCATTACATCTGGAGACAGTAATATTACTTACATCAATTATCAAAGCGGAAAATTTTATGCCAGTAATATTACTGTTTTCTGACCCTGCACCAAACGTCATATATCCGGTAATATAAGCTTCCAGACCATTTGCCTGAGTGCTGTCATTTTCAGTAAGAAAGTAGCCCGGACCGATTATTGTAAGTCGTTTATCGAAAGTAATGGCATCATTATAATTGGTAGTTGAGCCTTCCACATAAATAGTATCCCCGGCGACGGCATTGTCATTCGCAGCCTGTATTGTAGTATAGTCTGCATCGGCAGCCAGATTGTTGTTCACCCTTATAAGGTGCTGTCCATAGATGATCCCGCAAAAGAGCATTAAGATCAGGCTGAGTAAAAGTTGTTTTTTCATAATTGAATGGTTTAAGTGATTATTCATTTTTGGTTTGAGTTAAATAATGAAAGTTAGGCAACCGGAGGCTGTCTTATTTTTCTTTGCGTCCCAAATACTTTGCTATTCGTACCAGAATAGGAAAGAAGAAGAAAAATGTTGAAGAGGTTGAAGAGGAGTTGGAAAGGGAGGGGGAGAGGGGGAGAGTGGGAGAAGGGGTGACTATTTCCGGAATTCTCTCGGATTGATCCCGAACGATTGGGTGAAGACCCT
>CAZKMH010000354.1:0-4415 GCA_964553395.1 uncultured Rikenellaceae bacterium
AAAACATGACCTTATTCACCTGCATAAATGCCACTTGTCACTTTCAAGATCATGTTTAATGATGAATTGTTCTCCACTGGTTGTTTCAATCTTAAAGTAATTTGAAACCGGATATTCAGGATTACTATCCCCCTGGTACCAGCGATCTGTTATCTGGCTTATTTCAAATCTGCTGTTATTCCGGAAAAAGCATTTTGGATATTCATCTGCCTTAAAGCCGGAGTGACATTCTACCTCTATCGGGATCAGACTTATCATCATTTATATCAAAGCCGATGTATGTTGCCCTTCCCCCCTTTCGGACATACACAAACACACATCCCGCAGATCCGTTCATCAACATTGAGCCTTTGTTTTGCCAGTTCTCCGCATTTTTCCCTGCATTTTTTTGCATCAAAGAATTCATCCCGATGAATATTTACATTCCATAATTTCCCGTTTGCAGCTTTTGCAGGACACTTCACAACACATATATTGCATTTTCCGCATCTGCTTCCATCAACCGGGATCGAATCTACCCCCGGATCCTGTTTTAACAGGATTGTTACCAGTCTTAACCTGGGACCGAATGCTTCTGAAATTAACAGATCCGCCTTCCCGATCCATCCAAGTCCTGCTCTTGTTGCTACCATCTTGTGTGAGACATCATACGTTAACTCTGCCAGATATTTTTTGTACCCTCTTGTTTTAAATGAGATCGTGGGAGGTAAAATCAGAGAGGAAATACTGTTCTGTTGTAAGTCAGCCTGGATTTCTTTTGTCAGTTTAGCTAATTCTGTATTGATCCGGCAATAGTAATTGTAGTATTCAATTGTCGGTCCGCCATCCAGCTTATCTATTATTGAGTCTTCCAGCCTTTTCCCTATTGAAACGCCATAAGGAAATCCATCGAATTTTTTATCAAGCAGTCCATGCAGATCAGCAAAACCGAAAATGAAATCCTGATGTGGGATCAGACGGTTATTTATAATATGTCTTATCATAATAAAAGGTACAAAACACCTTCGCTAAAGTTTCGGTAATCGAAGGGTGCAAGGACGAAAGGCGAATGTATACCAAAGCAGACCAAATTTACATCGCTTCGGAATTAAAGTCAAATATTTGTAATAAATTATCCCTGAGTAGTACTTTATGAGAAACAATTAAAATGAAATCATTGAAGGAGGAATTTCTTGAAATATTATCAAATTATCAGGGTATCCTGCACAAAGTCAATCTTATCTATTTCCGCAATAAATCAGACAGAGAAGATAATTTTCAGGAAATTATTTATCAGTTATGGAAATCATTCCCGGGTTTACAGAATAAGAAGAGCATCGGGTCATGGATCTATGCTGTTTCCATTAATACTTCAATTTCAAAAATAAAGAGAGAATCACGTATTGAGTATCGTGAAAAATTACCTGATTCTATTGACAGAATTGATATTATTGAAGAACTATCACTAAATGAACGATATCGGGTATTACTGCAGGCTATTTACAATCTTAATGAGATCGATAAGTCAATAATGCTCTTATATCTTGAAGAAAAGAGTTATGATGAAATATCAGAGATCACCGGTATTTCAAAATCAAATGTTGGTGTGCGTATTAACAGGGCAAAAGAATTATTAAAACAAAGCTTAAAAATTCAGACTGATGGAAAATAATGAATTACAAAAAATTTGGAAAAGTGCTGATACTGAGATCAATCAGAAATCCAAAGAGGAATTAAATCTGTTACTGACTTCGGTAACCAGACATACCGTCAATAAATTTCTGATTATCATCGGCATTGGAATTATTTCTGGTCTTGGACTTATAATTTATCTCATCATTACTTCACTGAACAGACAGGATGATGCAATCTATCTGATCAATAATACAGCTCTCGGAATTATTGCTTCAATATCAATTGTCTCCGGATTTATGTCATGGCATAAATTACAGGATGGAAAATTTGATCAGCCTTTAAGAAACTGGCTGGAAGTAAGAATTGACTTTTTATCCAGATCGGTTTCCCGAAAATGTAATAAGTTGTATATATTTTTAATCCCGGTTGTATATGTTCTGACTGTTTTATCAATTCATGTATATTTTGAAAATAAACCATTCATTGAAGTACTTACTACTAAAGAATCAATAATGGGACTGATTGTCGGAACTCCGGTTGGTCTTATCGTTTCTTATATTGTTATAAGAAAAATCCGTAAACATCATTTAATTAATCTTGAGTTTCTCAAGGATTTATATAATCGTCTTGGTAGTGTGAGTTAGATTAATTATCCTTAACCGGGACCGATGTGGGGTATGCGGCGCAGGATGTGCGGAGGTGTGGCGTACGGATTGCGGCAACTGGCAAGAAAATTTGTCAGACCCGGATTTGATAAAAAAATAAAAACGCCCCGGGAAGGAATGAGTTGTTGTACCTCAGGTCATTTCCAATGTCCTCAGCTCCAGCCCGTAGTCATATTGCAAATCCTCATGGAGAGAACCAAGTTTTTCCCTGATTGTCACTATCTGCCTTATATAAAGATTCCGGAGTGCTGCATTCCTCTGAATGGAGGGGGTGAAATTTTTAAGTTTTGTACAAAAATAAATAAGTAAATCTATCTCAGTCTTCTTATTTTTTGAATAACTGATAAATTTTCTGGTCCTGAGCAAAATCCTGCGAAGGTTTTTTTTAATAAAGTAATAACTCTTCTTATTTACCTTATCAAACTGCAGGTCAATCTCTTTTTTTACACTTTCAACATAACCTGACTCATCAGATGATTCAAAAAGGAGATAAGTCAGTAATTCCTTGTTCTCTTTTTTGAATCTTGATAACCGGAGACACAGGTCACGCAGTTCTTTAGGTGTCAGGTTAAGTAATTCCTGACTGATCTCTTTTACTGTAACAGCCTTCATTTTTCAATTAAAATAAAGTGTTTGGTTTCGGATATTAATAACCCGGCCGGTTTCATTATTTATTCCCTCCTTTCTCCGACGGACTGGATATCAAGAGGGGTACCACTCTTTTTACAGAAGAGGGCGTCGTTGTCGTGTTTGTCAAACATACACATTTCAAACAGCGGAACAGACAGCTGCAGAACAGAATGATTTAAGGTGGCAGGCAATAAGATATTAATTTCTCTTAATAATTCCTGATAAAAAGAGATGATCCCAGTCTCCGATCTTTTCATTCTGGTAGCTGAATTCAACTGCGTCCACCCAATCACCCTTATATTGTTTTTGTAAGGTCGATTCGGTAAGAATAATGGTTGTCCGCTCTCCTCCCATTGATCCCTGGAAAAAATCATACCAGCTTCGATAATGGCCCAGACTATCAGGCATTTTGAAACCCGGATTCTCCTTTAAATTTACTTTTAATATCTTATAATTATCTTTGCTTTGATCGATCCCCAATGCTTCTATTTTCAAATTGTTAAAATTGGAAGATGACACAGAATCAAGTAAAATGCTTACTTTCTTAAGAAGATCCTGATCAGCCGGAATTGAAATGTAACGAGCTGCAACTGGTACCATTTTATTATATCCAAGTACAGAATCAAAAACTTCTTTGGTCGAGTAAAGAGCAAACGTATCTGAGGGACTTGTAGTTTTCTTTGAGTTACAACTTAATACAGACACGGACAGAGTGATGTAAATAAAAAAATTTGCGGGAATTTTTTTCATGGTATTATTTTATTTTGTTAACAATGGCAGGCAGGCCTGCGGGACTAAACCTTCAGAACATACCCGGCCTTTTTCTCAATAAACACGGCCTGTTGGTTAGCCGAAAATGGGGCAAACTGCCATGACTTTATGAAGCAGATGACAGCGCGCAACGCAATGACCCCTTACATCGCTTTTTCCTTTCCCCAGACCAATACAATTATCATTCCCAGTACGCCTAAAACAATGGTAGTGACCACAATATCAACCAGCAGTATTCCGAAGTTATTGTACATTGTTGTCATGGACCAATACGATAAACCAATGGAGGTGGCAAACAGGAATCCAAATATTGCACCAGTCTTCAGCCCGTCCACAATGCTTTTAGCCCCTGACCAGTTAAGTATCAACGTCAGTAACAAAGCAGCGGCAAAATTTGAGACAATCATTGCCCACCAGGTCATTTCACCACCCGGATTGTTCAGGCACTGATTCAGATTGGCCGAATAGAAACCCATTAACAGGATCCCGTAAACAAGCCAGCCAATAAGGAAATAAGCAATTCCTCCAAAAACTGTTCCTCGTAAGATTTTCATGTTCATTTTAGTCAGATTTAAATTGTAAGACCCAATTTACAAAAAAAAATCAAATTGACTAATATTGAAGCTATTTCAATTTTAATTAAATATTTATGCGTTGTGCAGTTAACCATCTTCTCTGGCTTCATGTACTCATCCCCCCTTCCCCCTTCTCTGCTGTCGCAAAGAAGGGGGTGAC
>CAZKMH010000355.1:0-4376 GCA_964553395.1 uncultured Rikenellaceae bacterium
TTTCTGGATGGTATTTCTAATACAGGATTTTCTAAAGCTTCAGGTTTTTACTCTTTTAATATCAATTCCTTTCATTTTGTTGTACTCGATGCCAATTATTCTTCACATGGTATTCCGTATGATCATGGTAATTTTGACTGGATGGATGCTCATGTACCGGACGAACAATTAATTTGGCTGAAAAAAGATCTGTGCCGGAATAAAATACCAACCATCGTCTTTATCCATCACAGACTTGATATCACTTCTGAAAATAAGCATTACGGTCCCGTCAATGCTGATGCTGTGAGAAAAATACTGGAAGATTACAGAAATGTGAGAGTTGTTTTTCAGGGACATGATCATAATGGAGGGTTGATCAGGATCAAAAACATAAATTATTACACATTGAAAGCAATGGTCGAAGGAACCGGTCCGGAAAATAACAATTACGCTATAGCGGAAATAAACCAGGATATGAAAATAAGGATTAAGGGTTTCCGGAAAACTATCTCTCAGGAATTGAGATGATCCTGCGCAGGAGACACTTAATGTGGAGGGCATATTGGATTGAAATCTATTTATCAATTTATATCTTCTCAGTTTAATGACCTGAAAATATAGAAAGTATGCCAATTAATCGCAGAAGATTCGTTCAGTCGTCGTTTTTAGCAGGCGCGGGTATTATGATATCTCCGGCTAAAACCTTCGGCAATAAGAATTCATCTTCGTTGTTCGGAATCCATCCTTTTATTCTTCAGAATTCCGACGCAGTTTTTGTTATGCGAACAAGCGTCAATCTAAAAACTGACTCTTCCGCTATAAAGGAGGCTGGACTGAATTTTGGCAGGTCTGTATTTGGCCTGACAGATAATGTGGGAAATGGAATCCCCCTGACCCACAAGGTGGTGATCAAGCCAAATCTTACCTGCCGCAACAGAACCCGTATTGGTTATACAATTGAAAGATCAATGGGTATTGTAACCGATGCTTATTTTGTTGAAGGTATTATCGAAAGTCTGAAAGAACTGGGCTTTGCTTCAGGGCAATTTTATATCCGTGAAGTTAACTGTCCTGATGATCTTGAGGACGGAGGGTATCTGGATATGGCAGAGCGCACCGGGATTGACTTGCAATGTATTGATACACCAGTCACAGAACTTAGTTCGGACAAGGTTCAGTGGGTGGAGGCACCCAATGGTGTCTATTTCAGGAGGATTCCCTTTTTATGGCCGGTAAATGCCCCCAATACTCTTCTTCTTAATATTTCCAAGTTTAAAACCCATGGCATGGGACTCACGCTTTGCGCCAAGAACCTGCAGGGTACAATTGCAATGAATTATCAGGCCCATTGCTCATATTACGGCAGTAACATGTATGGCGTGAATTCTGATGATCTTAATCCAACTGCTAATGTTGATATTTTAGCCAATTATAACCGGCATACAGCTGACGGCATTCCACGCTGGGACAGACCCGGAAACACAGGTGGATTATGGCAGGAAACCTGGGCAACGCGTTGCCTGGATAACAATTCTGTGACTTTTGCCGGTCTTCATATTATTGAAGGAATATACGGAAGGGATGGTAATTTCATGGATGGGCCTGGTCAGGATGGATTGGCAACTGATTACATGACCAACTATATTATTTTTGGGCGGAATCAGTTTCATGTGGATAACATTGGTCACTATCTGGCAGGACACGAACCTGGAAATTTCGGGTTATTCCATCTTGCCAAAGAACGAGGCATGGCATTAACCATTAATCCGATGGAAATTCCATTTTATGAATGGCTTCCAGACACAGGAGCGGTTCTGGCTACCCTTGGCAGCTTTCAAAGATTTTCACTCAAAACATATTATTTGCGAAGAGATTATAATGGGCAGAATGAACCATACTGGCATTTAGTAAATGAGCCCTTTGATTATGGGACAACTGCTGTGATTGATGAAGGTAGCGATATGTATGGTTATTCTCTAAAGCAAAACTATCCAAATCCGGTTCGGAATACAACCTCTATAAATTTCCAAATTCCCCACAATGGGCACGTATTGGTTGAAGTACTGAATAGCAAAGGAAATGTGATTGATGTGTTAGTTAACAGCCAATTGAATGGAGGAAGTCATTTAATCTACTGTAACGCCAGCAATTATCCCTCCGGCTTATACATCTATCGTATACACTTTGGTGATTACATCAGGGTAAAGAAGATGATCGTGATACATTAGAAATTTTATTCCTCATTTTTAGCTCTCTTCCGGTCTGTTTCATCTAAAAGTACCTTTCTCAGACGCATC
The DNA here is from genome assembly GCA_964553395.1 of uncultured Rikenellaceae bacterium. Taxonomy (GTDB): domain Bacteria; phylum Bacteroidota; class Bacteroidia; order Bacteroidales; family VadinHA17; genus LD21. Next base: position 2,280 of record CAZKMH010000355.1, read on the forward strand.
GACTTTGGTGTGATCTCAATGTATTCATCGGCAGCAATGTACTCCATTGCCTCTTCCAGTGAGAAGCGTACCGGGGGCGGAAGAAGTATTTTGTCATCTGAACCTGAAGCTCTCATATTTGTGAGTTTCTTTGTTTTTATGACATTAATTGTGATGTCTTTCAGGCGCGTGGTTTCACCTATGACCTGTCCCATATACACTTGTTCACCGGGAAAGATAAAAAACCTGCCACGATCCTGTAGTTTATCTATAGCATAGGCAGCAGCTGTTCCCGTCTCCATGGCTATCAGTGATCCATTACGTTTGACAGTCATTTCCCCTTTCCAGGGTTCGTAGCAGTCAAAGCGATGAGCCATGACAGCTTCCCCTTCAGATACTGTAAGCACCTGGTTCCTCAGACCGATGATCCCGCGTGATGGGATCTTAAAATCAAGATGGGCGCGGCCATTCTTTATCTCGATGTTTACGATCTCACCCTTACGCTGGGTAATCTGCTCGATCACCTTACCGGCAAAATTATCAGGCACATGCACTGTCAGTACCTCTATGGGTTCATGATTGACGCGATTAATTTCCCTTAACAGGACATTAGGCTGACCGACCTGGAGTTCAAAACCCTCACGCCGCATTGTCTCTATAAGTATTGAAAGGTGAAGTATGCCTCGTCCATAGACCATGAAAACTTCTGACTGTTCCGTTTCCTCAACTCTCAGTGCCAGGTTCTTTTCTGTTTCCCTGAAAAGTCTCTCTCTCAGCTGGCGTGAAGTTACGATAGTCCCTTCACGTCCGAAAAACGGAGAGTTATTTGCAACAAAGCGCATGCTCATTGTAGGTTCATCGACCGGAACATACGAGAGTCCTTCCGGATTAATTGCATCAGCAATTGTGTCACCTATTTCAAAATCCTCCATCCCGAAAACCGCGCATATCTCGCCTGACTGTACAGGTTTCTTGGTTTTCACTTTGCCAAGTCCCTCAAACAGATAAACTTCTTTAATGGTATTCTTAATTACTCTTCCGTCGCGTTTGATCAGCGACACCTGGCTACCTGGCAGGAGTGTCCCCCTGGTTATTTTACCTACTGCAATACGTCCCATATAGGATGAATAATCAAGCGATGAAATTCTCATCTGGAGAGTTCCTTCGACTATTTTTGCGGAAGGAATATGTTCTATTATTGTATCCAGCAAAAAACTTACATCAGTTGCCGGTTTTGACCAGTCAGATCCCATCCATCCCTGCTTAGCTGAGCCGTAAACAGTCGGAAAATCAAGCTGGTACTCAGTTGCCTTAAGATTATACATCAGATCGAAGACCTTTTCTTGTGTATCTTCAGGTTTGCAGTTTGGCTTATCAACTTTATTGATCACGACGATGGGCTTAAGACCCAGTTCAAGGGCTTTCTGGAGGACAAAACGGGTTTGCGGCATAGGCCCTTCAAATGCATCGACTATCAGCAGCACTCCATCGGCCATGTTAAGGACCCTTTCAACCTCTCCCCCAAAGTCAGAGTGACCGGGAGTGTCTATTATGTTGATCTTGACATTTTTATACCGTACCGAGACATTTTTTGAAAGAATAGTAATTCCTCTTTCCCTTTCAAGGTCATTGCTGTCGAGAATGAGATCACCCATTACCTGGTTCTCGCGGAAAAGCTTAACCTGGTACAGAATACGGTCGACGAGGGTGGTCTTACCATGGTCAACGTGAGCAATAACGGCAATATTTCTTATTTCATCCATTCACTTGTACATCTGGACTGCAAAAGTAGAAAAAGGGTAGTTTATTCAGGCAGTTTTTAAAGACTATTTTACTGCCTGAACATTGGAAGTCTTTTTGTCCATCCAGGTACCAGGGATCGCATTGTGCTAAAAACCGATCGGTTAAGTATCGTTGTCATTAGTAGTAGTGTTAGCGGGGAATCTCTGTCTATTATTATTGATTCCCGGCACTCATTTAAAATAAAATTGACTTTAGCTTTAACAGAGTGTAAATTTGAGAATAGTAGTAGTTTAACAAATAATAGATTAATATGAAAACTATCGTAGAGTTGCTTGAAAACAGTGCAAAAAAGTATGAGAACAATCCTTATCTCCT
>CAZKMH010000356.1:0-4375 GCA_964553395.1 uncultured Rikenellaceae bacterium
ATAAACGGTCAGCAGATTGAAAACCAGCTTAGCTATTATTTCTGGCCGGCAATAGGTATTAATGATTTTTCTAAGCTTCCAATTCCCTTTTTGTGCCTTGGGACCGATCTTATAACAGGAAGAAAGGTCGAATTAAAAACCGGGTACCTGCCTGACGCTGTAAGGGCAAGTATTGCTGTCCCAACAATCTTTACACCAATTAAGATCGATACAGCACTTTTAGTTGATGGTGGAGTTCTTAGGAACTTTGCAGCCGAAGAAGCCAGAAATATGGGAGCGGATATCATAATTGGCTCATATACTGGTTCCCATATTTATTCAGAAGACCAGATACAATCGATGTCTGAAGTAGTTAAGCGGATCGTATTCCTGGGAAGTAATGCGGATTTCCAGAAACAAAAAAGAATAACTGACTTGCTGATTGAACCGGATCTGAAGGGATTTCAACGCACCGTATTTACCAATATCGATTCAATTATTCAAAGAGGTTATTTAGCGGCTTTGCCATATAAAGAGTACTTCAGAAAACTGGCCGATTCAATAAATCTTTTTGGAGCACGCGAACCACTGGAAAAAATACTTGACAGACAAACCTTTTTAATCGATAAAATTGAAATAACAGGAAATAAAATATACTCTGATAATCTGATAATTGGCATTCTTGATATCAAGCCTGGAGAAAAAATTGATAAAAACCGTATTACTGAAAAAATAGACCTTCTTTATGGTAAAAGGTGGTTCGAAAAAGTAAAGTACAGAATTTTATCCCGCAATGATTCTTTAGTCCTTGTTATAGATTGCATCGAGGAACCTAAGGTGCTCCTTTATGGCGGAGTTTATTATGATAACTATATAAGGTCCGGATTAATATTCAGGATGACCTTCAAGGACCTGATAACCCGAAAATCCTTTATAGACTTTGATTCATATGTGGGCCAATTCTACCGGGTTAAACTAACTCTCCTCCAGTTTATCGACCGTAATCAGAAACTAGGATTAAGGCCGGTTTTTTATTCAGAAAACTCCTCTGTCTCAATGATTAAAATCAGGGGTGAATCGGGTAAGTATTTTAATCATACCTCCTTTACAGGAATATCTCTTATTAAATATTTTGGACTGAATCATCTGATGGATGTTTCGGTCAGCTTGGGAAACAGTAATTTCATCCCGGACTTCGTTTCTTCAAACCAGCTGAAAAAAGTTTCATATAACTTTTCTTCCGGAAGCTACAATTACAGAATAAATACACTTGACAGGAAGTATTTTCCGGACATAGGAACTCTGTTTCAAATAACTGCAGCCACATCGAAACTTTTTTCAGGAAAGGTCCGGACAGATTTCACAAAAAATACTTATAATGAAACAACACCTGGTGAATTCTCATTTAAAAATACTTACTCACTTTTAGTCGGATTCAGACAATATTTTACATCAGGGAAGAAACTAACTCTTTCTTTTAAGGGAGATCTTCTTCTTACTTATGATCCCGATTCAGTTACTTCGTTACATAACCTCTATTTTCTTGGCGGAATCGAATCACTTACTCGCAGAACGATTCCATTAACCGGGTTCCATACAAATGAGATTGCTGTCAGGGAATTTGCCGGAGCAGGAGCTGATTTTGACCTGGAGATTTTTAAAGATGTGCATCTTACTTTAATGACGAATATCTTAGCTGCTAAAGAGATCTCAGAAAGAGAAAGAATATCTCTGTTTGCCGGGTATGGCCTGGGTATCGGATATATGTCGCTGATAGGACCTATGAAGATCGGAATAATGAACGGATTGAGCAATAGTGATAATTATTCCAATTCCGTCAAATGGTATATCAGCATTGGTTACAGATTTTAAAATCGTACTGACCTCATTTTAAACTCTTTTAATACTGAGTATATGAACCCGGTTAAGCCTTACACTTTAAACCGGTTCAGTCTTATCGTTTCCATCGGAAATCATTCTCCAGGCTCTTACTCATATCTCAATGCCTCCACAGGATTTCTGCTTGCTGCTTTCCATGACTGCCCGGATATTGTCAGAAGGGCGATAATAATTGCAGTTAATCCTGCCAGGACAAAAATCCACCAGCTGAGGGAAGTTTTATAGGCAAAATTTTCCAGCCATTTGTTCATTGCAAAAAAGGCTACCGGGACAGCCAGTACAAAGGATAATACTATCCATTTTATAAGATCCCGGTTGAGCATTATCATTAATTCGCCTGGTTCGGCTCCGTTTATTTTGCGTAACCCGATCTCTTTTGTACGGCGCCGGGTTGTTAACAATGACATTCCAAGAAGTCCTGCCGAGCAAATAAACAAGGCCATTAATGTAAATATGGAAAGTAATCTGGCCTGTAAAAGTTCTGTCTTGTAAACATCATTGTACATAGAACTGACATATTCATATTGAAATGGATATCCGGGATAAATCTTTGTCCAGACACGTTCAATATCGCTTATGGCTTTGGTCTGCATGTCAGGGCGGAATGAAACAACAAAATTGATAAGCCAGAGTTCCCTGCGTTTAAACATGACCAGCGGTTCTATCTTCTTTTTAATACCCGAAAGATGAAAGTCTTCAACCACACCAATAATTCTGCCGTCCGGAATTTCAATTCCCTCAATATTGGAAATAAGCCGGAACCCTTTTCCTGTTATCTCAACAGGATCCGTATAATGAAGCCTCCTCATGGCAGATTCATTAATGATGTACTCTCCCGAGCCTTCATTGTCTTCGTTATTTTTGGAAAAATTATTGCCGCTCAGTAACTTCAGATTGAAGATGCTTGCAAAAGAGTAATCGCAGGGGAAAACACCAATATAATTGTCAGCATTGATTGTTTCGTCTTTAATGTACCCTTCCATACTGAACTGAAACATATCGTTTGCCTCACCTCCCGGAGGTTCAAGCATTGCTGAAACAAACTGAACAGAGTTATATTTCAGCAATTCTTCCTTAAAAACCTCAAACCTGCGTTGAACATCGGTGTGAACATACTGAAAACAGATCAGGTTATCAGTCTCAACCCCCATGCCCCTCTCAATTGCATAGTTGGCTTGCCGGTGAATTACAATTACTGCAACAATCAATGCTATTGAGATTGCATATTGCAGTACTATTATGCTTTTGCTTATCCCCTTCACTGCGGGATGGTTTTTAACCCCGCGATCCGGGGATATTTTAATATTGCTTATCCCCTGTTTTATTAAAGGCAAGATGCCGGATAAGAGACTCAACAGACTAAACAACACTACAGTTAATAAAATCAAATACATATTACCCCTGAAAAGTTCTGACGCAAGATGTTTTTGAATGAGGATGTTGGCTAAGACTGAAATAACTGCACTGATCATAATTGAAGCCATGACAATAATGATTCCTTCCGTCAGGAAATATTTAAAAGTCATCCGGGTTGAAGATCCGGTAACTCTACTGATAAAAAGATATTTATCACTATGGTACGCCATCCCGATGTTGAGGTTTGAATAGTTGGCAAGAGCGATCAGCAGTATTATCAATGAGGCTATTGCGAGTGTAAATATTACCGACATATTGCTGTTTGCCTCTATCTCACGCAACTTATTGGAATGTAAATGTATATCGCATATTTTTTGCAGATAGGCTTCTTTTTTTATTTCATCCGTTTTGTTTTCTATGTGTGATGAATAGAAATCTTTAAAACCTGAAATTATTTTATCCGGATTGGCATTTTCGGATAACACCAGATAAGTCCATGCCCAGCCTTGTAAAACATTTTTATCGGTGGGCGTTGTTATAAATTCGGGATGAAAATGACTGTTTTGTGGAAAATCTTTCATAATGCCTTTTATGGTAAAGTCCGTGTCTTTATCATAAAATTGTCCGCCTGGCCGGGTTAGGATCTGTCCCACCGGATTAACCTTTCCGAACGTTCTTTTTGCAAAGCTTTCGGAAACGACCAGGGAGCCCGGACTGCTCAATATATTTTCAGGATCACCGGTTAGCAGGTCAGTATCGAACACTTCAAAGAATGTACTGTCACATTCAAATGCCTGACTGATTAAAATGTATTCTTCGTCATGCTTCATTACACCACCACGGATTGGTGCCAGTCTGACATAGTTTTCCACTTCAGGAAAATAGTCAGCCATTTCCGGAATAAATCCTGCATTGCTTACTCTGGCAAAATGTTTACCCGCTATAAAAGACTGGTCTGTAATTGTTAAACGATAGATCCTCTCTGACTTTTTATGAAACCTGTCATAAGTCAATTCATTTTTCAGGAACAAAACAATAAGCAATATACCACTCAGGGACAGACTTAATCCTGCTACTTTTATCAGATTGAGAAATGGTCTTTTTAAAAGATTTCTAATGGCAAATTTTAAAATCATCCGAT
>CAZKMH010000357.1:0-4371 GCA_964553395.1 uncultured Rikenellaceae bacterium
TGGGAGAACAAGGGGAAATGCTACAAAAAATTCAGTGCCTTCACCCTCGGTACTTTCGAGTTTTAGTTTACCATCCATTTGGTCAACCAGGCCTTTCACAATCGACAGGCCAAGCCCTGTACCCTGGTGGGGTCGATCGTAGACAGAAGTGTTTTCATGTGCCTGAAAAAACTCATTGAAGATCTCTGCTCTTTTAGAGGCGGGAATACCCACGCCGTTATCCTTTACAGAGATGGACCATTCCGCGTCGTCCGATCTATATGCTGTTACCCTTACGTAGCCTCGCTTCGGGGTGAACTTAATAGCGTTGTTTGCCAGATTTATAAGTATCTGTTGTAAGAGCGTCTTGTCTATCATTACGGCTGGCGGCATACCTTCACTAATGGTGCAAGCGAACTCCAGGCGTTTCTCTTTTGCCTCGGCAGACAGCACAGAATTTACAAGTGAAAAAAGTTCATTTATGTTTGTGACTGTTGGTTTATTCTCAATTTTGCCTGTCCGCAATCTTGTTTGAGAAAGGATATTCTCAACCATGCCCAGGAGTCTTTGTGTATTTAACAAAATACGAGCTGCATTTGAGACAGCTGTGTGTGGGGCACTCATCGCAAGTTCAGCATGTCCGCGGATTGCTGTAAGTGGGGTCCGCAGTTCGTGAGATACCATTGCCAGTGTTGTGTCTTTCAAGCGATTGAGTTCCACTTCTGCCGTGTTTTCCCGTAGGAAGACAATATGGTTTCCGCTTGCCGGGATGGTTTTGCTTCTTACGAAGAAATATCGCCCGACTATTTTGATCTGCGCTTCGGTTTCGTCACTTTTTAGAACATTATCCAGTGTCGCAAGATTCTCCGCATCAATATCAATATTTGGGTCGTGAATAATATCGAATATATTGAGTCCATTAACGATAGTCGGAAATACGCTGGCCGTAGCTTCATTTGACCGAAGTACGCGGTAGCTTTTATCCAGAAGTATGAAGCCGCCCCGCAGCGAGGAAAGGATTGTTTGACTTTGAGCCGCCTCGCGACGAAGCTGATACGTTGATTTCTCCAGGCCCCGAAAAATCATCGAGAACACCCCGGCAAACAAATAAAAGAAAATAATGTTGAGTGGATTAAGAAACGTCATGCTCGTCATAGAGGCATATGCAATAAATAGCACCGAGATGACGGTGGCAAAGAAAAGCGTAGCGTATGAATGAATCAGTACACCGGCCAGCATGATCGGGACCATAAAAAACAGGGTAGACTGTCCGTTCAAAATCTGCTCAGGAGTGTCTGAAAACAAACCCAATATGATTAGCAAAAAAACAAATATGGTTGATGAAACCCAATAGGGAATTGACTTTATTTGATTCACGCCGAGCATGATCGTGAAGATGCCTATTGCTGCGATACATACATTGATCAACAGGTGTGTACTCGTACTATGCACATTCTGTTCGGGAGGAAAAACAAAGGTCACATAGAAAAGGGCTACTAATAGTGTTACTACAGTTGTCCCCAAGATCATCTTCAAAGAATGGGCTGTGAGCTTTCTTCTACGTTCTATTTCCTCCTCGGTGATGTTCTTAAACGAAAACCGTTCCTTTATCTTTTCTTTCCTTATCATGTCGCATCCTATTTTGACCTGCTGCGTTGCTTGGCGGGGCGATAGTTACTTGCAGCTACCATTTCGCGAGATTGCGAAAAATCAGGCAATGAATGGATATCCAAACCTGTATTGAACCGAATAAAACCGCGAGAGAATTGTGGACCATGCTTCCCTAAAGGGATAGGCTCAGGGAATTTGTGGCTCAAACTTCCTCCCACCATCCATTTTATCTTCTTATCTCCCTCCTCTCCAGCTTGGGAAGTTATCTCTTCTGCAAGGTCTATAATTTCCCTGATCGATGTTTTTTCATCATCAACCACAATGCCGGGGCCGGTGACGTAGGAACCGCAGGCGCGCTCGACTGAATCGCCTCCGCCCCCGCCGGTCTGTGCTTTTCCCTCCTCGATCAGCTTTTCAGCGACTGCCGCAGATACTTCTGGATTCCGGATGAACACTCGTCGAACAACGAACTGAGCGAACAAAATAGCCTGGTTGCCATCCCATTGCATCAGGTTGATAGTGTCGCCGAACTGTATTCCCTTTAGTTGTTGAGCAGGTATGTTTCTCGAAATCCCATATTTCCCAGCCTCAGCAATAAAGCTTGCTAGGGTGTATTGGTCTTCGCCGATAAAGTGTGCCCATTCTCTTGGAGCCATATTATTCCGTTCCTTCTAAGGCCGAGCAGTTTGTTGGTTGATTTCCCCTTTATCCAGCAAATCCAAAATTTCCCTGGGGAGCTTGTGCAGACGCCATAAGCTGCGGACCGCAGCCTCGCCCATGTGCAAGAGTTCCTCACCGATTTTTTATTGCTGAAACCAAACTGATTCCTCGCAATGTCGATTGTGTGGATTTGATCGGAAACGGTCAGCCCCGCTCGATCGTAGTTCTCAATCGCCGCGCGCCGGAATGCTTCTTCGTCTGAGATCTCCACGATCTCGACTTCCATAACGTTGTATTTGGAGTCTTTTTGGGCGAGGAGCTGATGAGCATAGAAACGATTTTGCCCATAGATCAATTCAACTTTTGCGTTCGGGCGCAGCCTTCCCTGGGGGACCTGCATCATAATGCTTGCTTCGATGCTGGCTGCCACATTCTGGACGTGCTCCATGTCCACGGCCACCCGGACCTGGTACCTGTTGACTTCAATAGCTTCCAGTGGAACAAGGAAAATATTTCTGCTTACTTGCTGATAAGGAATATTGTTGTTGTTGGTGAGCATTTTTCTCCGGGACCTCGCGATTGGGGAAGTGCTGTTATTCGGTAATGACCGGTACAACTTTCGTACCGCGGCAATCTGGGCACATTTTGTACTCGTAGTTCTCACCGAGTACCCATCCATGAGTGCAGTTGAAACAAGGCTGAGTCAGGATGGTGGGCGGGAAGGCTGGAAGCTGGATCACCGGCGTTACCGGAAACTGCCGCATAAATTCTTTTGCAACCTGTATGTGCGCTACCCATACGCTGTAATCACTCCGGTCTATGAGCAGACAAAAGACGGCTGTTTGAGCAGGCGACATTGCAGTGGTGGGCTTTCCAAATGGAAAACGATTTTCGTAACCCAGAGCGGCTACTGCCTGTCCAACCTTCTGCTTGTTATACAGGACAGCATCCATAAAAAACTGATATGTGGTTTCACTGGATCCGTAAAGATGACCGTCTGTCCAGATCAACGATGTTTCCTCAGTATAGAAACCAACGAAGGGAGCGGTGCCCAAATAACCACAAACGCGGTCCCAGTTCTTTGGATATAAGAACTGGGGAAATTTGGTTGCTTCGATATTTTCAATGGATGGTGCTGCAGAGGGTAATGTTGTCATAGGGCGTCTCTAAGTTTTGTTCATAGAAACCGCGGTTTCTATGAACAAAAAGATTGTAGTTTTCATGTCGAAAAAAGTCAAGACTTGTACGGATTTTTGTATATATAAACGTCAGTTTCCATTGACAAAAATCCGTACAAGCTATACACTCAGCCAAAGCAGGTAAATTGATGAAATTCTATGCCGTCCTTGGAGGAGAATGGACAAATTGTTTTCTACCAACCAGCCATCTTTGGAAACCAGCCAAGTTGCAAAAGCAATGGGATGGAGAAGTCGTTCAAGGGTGAGTAATCTTGCAAAGCGCGATAAGTGGCGCTTTCTTCCGAGACCCTCAGGGGGCAGGAACCCTCGAAGGTGGTACGCGGAAGATGTTCTTCTCTCAGCGCGCGCGATTCAACGTACTGCTCTTGTTAGAGCAATTGGAAAAGCTTACAACAAAATCTACGTAAGGGATGCGATAAAGACAGACAAATACGATATCAAGTGCCCGGTTTGCCAGGGTTTCGCCATTGTGTTGCCTCCACCGCGCTCTGACAGCAGCGAGACCGCCGAATACTACGAACAGATCGCAGAGGGGACCCGTCCGTGGGCATGTGTGAATGGTCACAGCAAAGATGGGCAAGTAAAGCTGAACACTTCGTTGGATTTTCCCCTTTTGCCGTGGGGACTGCTCGAAAAAAAACAAAAAAACAACGAAGTACAACCTAAGGTGTGACACTCCGCGGGCCCTGAAGGGACGGCGGCTTCTCGCCTGAGCGAGCTACTTGCGTGGTGTCGGCACGGCTACGCATGACCCGATTTCAAGAAATACGGGTGACGATACATTGTTTCATGCACTTGGACTCTGCCAAGTTCCCCATACAAACGGCGGGAGAGGATGTCTGGACTTACGCAAAGGTCATGCGAACTGCTGGTGAGCGCAGTTGCTGACGAAGGTAATCGGATAGCAAACCATGCTTGACTT
>CAZKMH010000358.1:0-4367 GCA_964553395.1 uncultured Rikenellaceae bacterium
AAGTGAAAAAGGCCGGTTTCCCCGGGTTGCATATCCAGTGGAACCAGGGCGGCGGTTCCCTTATGTCGGAAGCGGCAGCCGGGCAGTTTACCAACAATGTTAAAGCGATGGGTTTCAACAGTATTGCCATGTACAATATGGGCGGACGCGTTGAAGATTATATTACTTACGGCACCAATTCTATCAGGATACGTGAACAAATGGACGCTATCCTGGATGTACCGGTCTTTCCCTGTGTGTCCATCGGATGGGACGATACGCCGCGTTTTCCTGCAAAAGGTATTCACGATGTGGTGCACTACCACAACACACCCCAAAGTTTTGCAACCCTGCTCGCCAAAGCGAAAAAATATGCCGACAGCCACCCCGAACAGCCCAAACTGATCACCATCAATGCGTGGAACGAATGGGTGGAAGGCAGTTACCTGTTGCCCGACATGCTCAACGGGTTTGGCTACCTGGAAGCAGTGAAGGAGGTGATCATTGATGGTAAATATGACAGGTATTAAACCGGCACCCGGATACGCGCAGCAGGATCGGGTAAAGTGCCACGTCTGCAGGCAGACTCCTTGCTAAAAACATCCGCCCGGGTGTTTTCTTAACGATAGGCCTTCTTTATTGCCGGGCTGTCAGCGTTCATTTGGATCTCATTTGCATACTTTGAAAACTTGATTACCTCAATAATACTTAAATAATTAACATGCAAACGAACGCTAACTCCTAAAAAATGTTTAGTTATTGAATATAAGATCTACTGAATACAGATAAGTTAACCATGGAACCTTTAATTTCTGAATCAATCAACGATAATCCGGATACGCAGTTGAAAGAACCACATGAGCGAAGGTGGCTCCGGACTATTCTATTTATAGGCGCAATCTATTGCATAGATGGAATTGTTTTCGGCAAGTTCGCTGGATGGTCAAAATCTCATACCATGGTTTTTATATGGCGATTGGCTGCATGGCTGACATGTGCTTTGTTATTTGCAGGTCATATTTGGTATGAGTACTTTCGACAAAGTAATTCTACGCGTAAAACAGCACTATATACATCTTCTGCAGCTGCTGCAGGAGCGTTTGGACTTGCTGTGGCAGCTAATATTCACGCATTATTCGTTACATCAGCCAACCAAATATTATTAGCTTTTTCACTAATAATATGGCCTGTTTTAACTGCGGTACCGGCTTTTATTGTCGCATTTGTTGTAACCTCTGTTTTACAGAATTTTCATAAAAGAATATTGCCTAAATAATCTAATTTGATTTTTTGATAATATAAATTAACTGGTTCAAAACGAAACGTTGACACGGACAAAAAATTACCAGGTTTGTCACGGTTATTGCTTTAGCTCAGACAGACTCCCGTTACCTGCAAGGTTTAAACCATTCAACATAACATAGACTATTCTGTTGTATATTTGTAAAAACACTTATCATGGACTTACAAACCAGAAAACTCAATGCAATTGAATATATAGCCGGACTTGAAGATGAGAGCATTTTCAATAAAATTGAGCTTGCTATCCTGGAAAATAAAGTCCGGTCTGAAAGAAAGCTTAAACCTTTCACTCAAAAGCAATTGTTGGATAGAGCTGAAAAATCAAACAGAGATTACAAAGCGGGTAAATACAAGAATCAAGAAGCATTAGAAGCGGAATGATTCCGAAATTTAATCAAATTATATAAACCTACTAATCAGGAAATGAAACATCTTATAGTATCGGACAAAATAACAATGTCGCATACTACAAAAACATCCTGTTATTGTTAAAATCAAATTAATCATGGTGGAAGCAGAGCTAATGATTATTTTTGAAAACTGCTAAGAAATCATAGAGAGGAGAAGATGATATGGCAAAAAATGTGATTATCGCAATTGTGTTATTTTTATTTGTTCCGATATTGTCCGCTCAAAGTGATAACACCGCACAGTGTGAGGAGATCAGAAAACTTGACCTTGCTCATGCTAATGCAATTTTCAATGGAGATGCGGCTGCATTAGATAGTCTGATGGATGACGACATTACCGTTAACCATCCAACAAACCGTATAGTGAAGGAAAAGAAAGAATTACTTGATCTCATCCAAAAAGGTGTCATACGCTACACATCCTTTGAGCGTTATCCTGAAACATTCTTATTCTTTAAGGATATGGCCGTAGTTATGGGCAATGAGACTGTCGTTCCTGCAAAAGGAGCACCAAATGCAGGAAAGACATTACAACGTCGTTATACAAATGTTTGGATGATGCGAGATGGTAAGTGGCGTTTGACAGTTCGCCATGCAAATAATGTGTGCTCAAATATGCCTGAAAAGCCATAAGCAATTATTCAATGACTCCATACAAGACACTTTATGTAAAAACCAGAAAACAATGGAGGGATTGGTTGTTTGATAATTTCGATAAAGCAAAAGAGATTTGGTTAGTTTATCCTAAACTAAATACCGGAAAGACTCGGATTGTTTACAATGAAGCTGTAGAAGAAGCTCTTTGTTTTGGATGGATTGACAGTACTGTTAAAACGCTTGATAATAATCATATAATACAACGATTTACTCAAAGAAATCCAAAAAGTGATTATTCACAAGCTAATAAAGAAAGATTAAAATGGCTCCTGGACAAAAAATTGATTCATCCTTCGCTTGAAAAGAATGTTCGGGATATAATCAGCAGTAAGTTTGTTTTTCCACCTGATATAATCAATGCTATAAAAAACGATAAAACAACCTGGCACAATTATCAAATGTTTTCAGATCCATATAAAAGGATTCGTATCGCTTATATCGAAGGTGCACGAAAAAGACCTGATGAGTTTAAAAAACGACTTTCCAACTTCCTTGACAAAACGCGAGAAAATAAACTTATAAAAGGATTCGGGGGAATTGAAAAATATTATTTAAACAGCTGCCGCTAATGCAATCTGGCTCTTCAATCGGCCGCAAAAGGCTAGCCGGTGGCCGCGCTATCACACCAAAGCAGGACTTAACGGTTAGCCCTTTTATTGCCAGGCCGTTATAATTAATATTTAAAAACACCACACAGTAATGAACCTCCTTGACCTTGGATTAACTAACGAACTCACTGCATACCTGAAAGACAACAAACTTTCAAACTTCCCAGTCGGCAGAGTAACTCAGGAACACCGCGAAAGATATGTTGTCTCAGATGGTGATAATGAGTATGACGCTGAGATTACAGGTAACCTAAGATATTCAGCAAACTCACGGGCCGATTTCCCTGCAGTTGGCGACTGGGTCACCATGACAATCTTTGATTCCGATCTGGCAATTATTCATAAAATTCTTCCAAGGAGGTCAGTGCTTGCCAGGCAGGCAGTAGGCAAATTTGGAGAAATACAAATTATTTCCACTAATATCGATGTCGCTTTTATTATTCAGGCAATAACCAATAATTTCAGCATCAACAGACTTGAAAGATACCTGACAATTTGTTATTCCGCTAACATTGAACCAGTTCTGGTACTCAGCAAGATTGATTTGTCCAACGAAGAAACCATTCAGAATGCGATAAGAGATCTTGAAAAAAGAGACAAAAAAGTAAAGTGCATATTACTTAGTAACACAACTCTTAAAGGCCTTGATCAGATACTCGATTTCATACAAAAAGGTAAAACATATTGCGTCGTAGGATCTTCAGGAGTTGGCAAATCAACCTTAATAAATAACTTATTAAGAAAGAACATATTAAAGACCGGACAAATAAGTCAAAGCACAAATAAAGGAAGACACATTACTGACCACCGGGAACTATTTATTTTGGATAGTGGTGGAATAATAATCGACAATCCGGGCATGAAAGAGCTGGGAATGACCGAGAATACAAAGGGTATTAAAACAACGTTTCAGGAAATCTATGACATTTCGCTAAATTGTAAATTTCCTGACTGTAAACATATTAATGAAACGGGATGTGCAGTAATTAAAGCTCTTAACAATGGGACTATTGACAAAAATTCATATGACAACTACCAAAAAATTCAAAAAGAGCAGGAACGATTTCAGGTTACTGTTGCTGAAAAACGTAAAAAAGAAAAGATGTTCGGAAAGATGTTAAAGAACTATTATAAAGACATGAAAAAAAACGAAGACTAATCATTATCGGGCAGAAAGTGTTTGGAATAGTTGATACACTTTCCCCGTTTATTGAAAAATAAAACATGGATCGCAAATGCAAAAGGACATTGAACTTAAAATAAAATGTATGAAAAAGAAAAAAACTGATATAATTAAATTCACTACCAAAGAATTGAATGATTATGGTTGGAAAGAATTACTTTTTGAATTAAAAAAGGGTAATATTATTCCTATTGTCAAGGCTGAATTGTCTAATGTTGAGGTAAATGG
>CAZKMH010000359.1:0-4357 GCA_964553395.1 uncultured Rikenellaceae bacterium
AGCTAAAGAAAATCATGAAATTATCCGAAAAGGAGATTATGGCTATTAATAATCTAAAAGGCCGTCTTCCCATGAGGATAACTCCGTATTTTGCATCATTGATCTGGACCACCGGTTATTCACACCCTCTGCGGAGAAATGTGGTACCGGTTGTTGAAGAGTTGTTACAGCAGAGCACCGAGCAGTCAGATCCCCTTCATGAGAAATCATTTTCTCCTGTCAAAGGGATCGTGCACAGATACCCTGACAGGGTACTGTTCACTGTTACTCAGGTTTGTTCAAATTATTGCAGATACTGCACACGATCCCACTCTGTGGGTAAACTTGACAAGCTTGGAAGACAGGACTACGAGAAAGCATTCAGTTACATTGCTGCTCACAAGGAAGTGAGAGACGTGCTCATAAGCGGTGGTGATCCACTCACACTTTCCGATGAAACGCTCGATTATATCCTTTATAATATAAGGAAAATTGAGCATGTGGAGATAGTCCGTATTGGAACCAGGATCCCTGTCGTTATGCCGATGAGGATAACCGACAATCTTATCAGGATCCTGAGGAAATATCATCCTCTTTTTATCAGCCTTCACTTTTCTCATCCTGATGAGATAACTGAAGAATGTGCAGATGCATGCATTAAGCTGGCTGATAACGGATTCCCTCTGGGAAGTCAGACCGTTCTGCTGAAGGGGATAAATGATTCAGTGCCTGTAATGAAGCAGCTGATGCACAAGCTGCTGAAGATCAGGGTCAGACCATACTATTTATATCAGTGTGACCTTATTCCCGGATCCAGTCATTTCCGGACAACCGTGAAAAAAGGTCTTGAAATAATAAAAGGATTACGAGGTTTCACAAGTGGTTACGCTATACCGACATTTGTTGTTGACGCTCCCGGCGGCGGAGGAAAAATCCCCCTGCTTCCGAATTATGTTGTTGAACACAATGCCGAAAAAATAGTTCTGCGAAACTACAAGGGCGTTTTGTGCGAATACCCTGAAAAATAAAGCTTAATGAAAGTTGGGTTGACTTATGACCTGCGGTCGTGGTACCTTGACCGCGGGTATTCTATGGAGGATACTGCAGAATTTGATAAACAGGAAACCGTTGATGCTATTGACGGGGCTCTGAAGAAGATGGGATTTGAAACAGAATCTATCGGCAACTGCTTTCAGCTGATCGGGGCACTCAGTGCAGGCAAAAAATGGGACCTGGTTTTCAACATAGCTGAAGGTCTTTACGGAGACGGAAGGGAGTCAGTAGTGCCTGCAATACTCGATCAGTACAGGATTCCATATGTCTTCAGCGGTCCTGTGATCCTTGGTGTTTCACTTAATAAGTATCTCACCAGGCTGATTGTCGCAGCGGCAGGGGTCCCGGTCAGCCCCGGAATGCTTATATCAACTCCTGAAGATATTAAAAACTGCAATCTGGAATATCCCCTGTTCATTAAACCTGTATCGGAGGGTACCGGAAAAGGTATTACCGAAAAGAATCTGCTAAAATCACCGTCTGAACTTAAAGAGGTTGCTGAATACTTACTCTCAAGATTCAGCCAGCCTGCTCTCGTTGAGGAATACCTGCCGGGAAGGGAATTTACGGTTGGTGTTATAGGTTCCGGTGATGATTCAATTGCAATCGGCGGAATGGAGATTGAATGTAAAAACAATTATCCCTACTCTGTTGAATACAAGGAGAACTATGAAGAGTTCTGCAAATATATTCCGATGGCAAAAGAATTTACCGAAGAATGCAGGACGGTTGCACTGAAAGTATGGAAAGCACTCGGAGGCGTTGATGCAGGAAGAGTGGATGTAAAAGCTGACAGGAACGGCAGGATATGCTTCATGGAGGTCAATCCGCTTGCAGGCCTGCATCCGATACATTCCGATCTGCCAATTCTTTCCCGGATGATCAGCATTGATTACCAGATGCTTATCGAAATGATAATGAAGTCAACCCTTAAACGTCATCATTTAGCATAATGAGTAGCAACAGATGCTGCATACTTTATAATCAACCGCACGAAAATGCACTGCCGGATGAGCTTGATGTTCTCGATCAGGTGGAGTTTGTGGAAAAGAACCTGCATGAGATAGGTGTTGATACTTACCGGAAAGGAATCACAGAAAATTTCATGAAGGAGGTACCTGACCTTGTCACTGAAAAGCCTGATTTTGTATTTAACCTTGTTGAGTCTATTACAAATAAGGGTGAATTATGTTACTTCATCCCTGCACTTCTGAATGTTTATTCTATTCCATACACGGGCAATCCGGTGGAAGCCATGTTCATTACAACCAGCAAAGGGCTTACCTGTAAAACACTGACAGGAGCAGGAATTACGGGTCCCGGGTATTACTCTCCATCACAATACGGACAGCTTACCGAAGGGAAGCAGTATATCATCAAGCCTGTATGGGAAGACGGATCAATGGGAATCACCGGTAAATCGGTCTTTACCTTCACACCTGATTATATAAAGAAGCTTGAACAATATGATGATACCCACTGGCTTATCCAGGATTACATCGAGGGCAGGGAATTTAACATCAGTATTCTGAAGGGAGAAAACGGTCCGGAAGTGATGCCTCCCGCTGAGATGGTTTTTCATAATCACTGGGACGATAAGCCAAAAATCGTTGATTTCAGAGCCAAATGGGAAGAGGGAACATTTGAGTATGAGAATACTATAAGAGAGTTTCCCGGGAAAAAATTAAACCCGGTTCTCAACGAAAGAATTATCGAAAGTGCTTTGAAATGCTGGCATGTGTTTGGACTTAAGGGATATGCAAGAGCCGATATGCGTATTGATAAAAATGATATTCCGTATGTCATTGAAGTGAATGCGAATCCCTGCATGTCTCCTGACAGCGGACTTGTAGCAGCAACTGAGGCAGCAGGTCTGCCTTTTACAGTTGTTCTGCAACGGATACTTACCGACCTGAATAATTAGTTTATGACAACAATATCTGAAGGTATCGGTCAGGAAGATCTGGGCCGCCTTGAAGAGATACTCAGATCAACGGGATTTTTTTATGATTTTGAGATCCGCACAGCTCTTGAGATAGCTGAAGCAACAATTGAGGAGGGTATGGAAAAGAGCGGATACTACTGGCTGAAGATCGCAGACGGTAAAAAAATTATTGCATTTGCAAATTACGGGAAGAATGCATTTTCCACTCACTCATGGGATCTGTACTGGATCGCTGTTCACCAGGATTCAAGGAACTTGAAGCTTGGCTCAGTGCTTATGAAAGCTATTGAGGATAATGTCAGAAATGCCGGTGGAAAAATACTCTGGATCGAAACTTCCGGACGGCCGCTATATGCATCGACCGAAGGATTCTATAGACGCAACGGGTATGAATTGCAGGCAAGTCTGAAAGATTTCTACGGACCCGGTGATCCCAAGCAGATTTATGCAAAAGTGCTGCAGTAGACGTTACACCGGTTCACTTTCTAAATTATTTCAGCAGGTTAGCATTATAATATTGAGGTTGTCCGGTAACCTCCTCTCCCAGCCATTCAGGCTTATCAAATTGTTCTGATTCTGAGAACAGCTCCAGTTCAGCAATTGTAAGGCCTTCGTTTGCACCATGAAAAATATCCACTTCAAAAAGATGCTCGCCAAAGGGGACCAGGTATCTTGTTTTTTCGATCTTACCCGGCAAAGAGATCTTCATCATCTCCAGGGCATCCGCTACCGGAATGGAAATTTCCCATTCACTTCGGCGAATTGAATTTTCCCCGGCTTTCGATTTAATTGATATAAAGGCTTTATCATCCGCAATTCTCAGCCGGACAGATTTATCATTGTCAATGGCCAGATATGTCTGGAGTATCTTTATCTCCTTCTTAGCCAGGTGTCTGAATTCACTCCTGACCAGGAATTTTCGCTCAATCTCTTTACCCATAATCAATCGTTAATAAAATGCCTCCAAATTTCGATAATTTTCGTCATATATATTGAACTAATGGAGAATATAAGTGAGACCACAAAGAAAACGCAAAGGACGCAAAGTTATATCACAAATTCCAGACACTTTACGATCTTTGCGAAGTTACCAGGCAAACTTTACGGTTAATCTTTTTTAGAAATTCTGAAGAGCTTATATTTGAGGTATGGATGTAAGAATTGAACCAAGCTGGAAGTCAAAGCTCAACGAGGAATTCGAAAAGGAGTATTTTATAAAGCTTTCCGGATTTGTACGGAAGGAGTATAAGACATACACAATTTATCCTCCTGGAAAACTGATCTTCAATGCATTTGATCTTTGCCCCTTTGACAAGGTAAAGGCTGTCATTCTCGGACAAGATCCCTACCATGGTCCGGGACAGGCACATGGGCTCTGCT